>DASQLJ010000281.1:0-4147 GCA_035630095.1 Longimicrobium sp. | reverse complement strand
TCCCCGCCTCTTCCAGCGCCTGCCGGGACGCGTTGATGTTGCGGGCGCCCATGTTCAGCGAGCCGGGGACCATCAGCGTCTGGAACATGGCCGCGCCGCCCACGAGCCGGGCCTTGAGCCTGCCCGGACGCGCGCCCATCCGCGCCATCTCCTGCACCAGCGCGGGGACGGCCGTCGTGGCGAACTTGCTGGCGTTCCCCTGGTCGCGGGAGAGCGCGGGCTCCGGCAGCAGCACGTGCGCCAGCCCGCCCACGCGCGCCTGTTTGTCGTGCAGCAGGATCGCCACGCAGCTCCCCAGCCCCAGCGTGACCAGCAGGTCGCCCGGCTTCCCGACGGCGTGGTGCGCCACCTTCACGTAGATCGGCTGGGGCTTCATCCGGGCTTCTGGAAGATCCGTTCGCGGTTGTTCACCGGGCGGAAGAGCGTGCGGGCCTCGCCCACCAGCGTCTCCACCTTGCCCATCACCAGGTACCCGCCGGGGACCAGCGCGTCGTGGAAGTCCTTGAACAGCCGCTCCTGGATCTCGCGGTCGAAGTAGATCACCACGTTGCGGCAGAAGATCAGGTGCTGGCCCCCCTCGGCCCGCTCGCTGATCAGGTCGCGCCGCACGAAGCTCACGTTGCGCTGCGCCTCGGGGCGCACCCGGTACGGCGGCGCGGGGGAGAACCACTTCTCGCGCAGGTGCGCCGGCGTCTCGCTCAGCGACAGCTCGGGGAACACCCCCAGCCGCGCGTTCTCCAGGCTCCTGCGGTCGATGTCGGTGCCCACGATGCGGAAGCGGTCGAGGTCGGCGCGGCGGCCGTTGCGCTCGGCCCACTCGTGCAGCAGGATCGAGACGGTGTACGCCTCCTCGCCGCTGGCGCTCCCCGCGCTCCACACCTTCACCGGGCCCTTGAGCGCGAAGAGCTGCGGCAGCACCTGCGCCTCCACCGCCGACCACGTCTCCAGGTTGCGGAAGAACTTGGTGACGTTGATGGTGAGCGTGTCGAGCAGCGAGTCGTACTCCGCCGGCTCGCGGTCGAGCAGCGCCGAGTACTCGGCGAAGGTGCGCTGCCCGCGCGCCCGCATGCGCACCGCGATGCGGCGGCGCAGGCACTTGTCCTTGTAGAACGAGCAGTTGAAGCCGCGGTCGCGCTCGATCTTGCGCTTCAGCTTCTCCAGCTCCTCCTCGTCGCCCTCCAGCGGCAGGGCGAAGGGAACGTAGGGCGGGGGCGGGGTGAGACCGCTCATCGCAGCACGTTCTCCACCAGCTCCAGGTTGGTGCGCACCACCGCGTTCTGCGGGTTGATCTCCAGCGCGCGCCGCCACAGCCGCACCGCCTCGGGGCGCTCCATCCGCTTGTAGTGGATGTTGCCCAGGCGGAAGTACACGTCGTCGCCCAGGTCGTCCTTCAGCGCGATGGCGCGGCGGTAGCTCTCCGCCGCCTCGTCGTAGGCGCCGCGGCGGTACAGCGCGTCGCCCAGCGCCTTGTGCGCCTGGGGCAGCTCGCCGTCCTCCTCGCCGGCGCGGCGGTAGAGCGCCTCGGCCTGCTCCCACTCGCCGCGGCGCTCGCGCACGGCGCCGTAGTGCAGGTGCACGGCGGCGCCGTGCGGGTGCGCGGCGACCCCTTCCTCGCCCAGCCGCAGCGCCTCGTCGGCGCGGCCGGCGGCGGCCTCGGCCAGCAGCGCGAAGGCGTAGTAGGCGGCGGGCGCCTTCGCCGCGCCCAGCGCCTCGCGGTAGCGGGCGAACGCCTCGGAGGCCGCGTGCGGGTCGCCCTGCTTGAGGGTGAGGATGGCGCGCGACAGCAGCACCTGCGGGCGGTTGGGCGCCAGCCGCGCCGCCTCGTCCAGCGCGAAGCGCGCATCCTGCAGCCGGCCGATGCGCTCCAGCGCCAGCGCCATGTCGTGCAGCGCGCTGGGCCGCACCCCGCCGATCTCCACCACCTCGCGGAAGTAGCGCAGCGCGAAGCGGTCGTCGCCCTTGCGCAGGCCGATCAGCCCCAGGTGGAAGCGGGCATCCGGGTTCGTCGGCTGCAACTCGGCCACGCGCCTGAACTCGCGCGTGCTCTCCTCGTACATCCCCGTCTTGTAGAAGGCGATCCCCAGGTTGCGGTGCTCGTCGATGCGGGCGCGCGGCACCTGCTGCACCTCGGCGGCGCGGCGCCCCACGGGGTGCGCGAAGCCGGCCTGGATCAGGCCGAAGAGCGCCTTCCCCACGTCGAACTCCACCATCCCGCTGTCGTCGATGATCTCCTGCACGGTGCGCTTGCCGTCCACCAGCGGCAGGATCTTGCGCTGCTCGTCGCTCAGCTCGAAGCCCTCGATCGGCTTCGAGCGCCCCATGTCGAACACCAGCTCCAGCGAGGGGATCTTCTTCTCGATCAGGCTCCACTCGTCGATCCGCCGCGCCCCCTCCAGCAGGAGGTTCTCGGGGTTGATCGACACCAGCATCGCCCCCTCTTCGGGCCGCTGGTCGGGCTCGAACTGGAAGCTCCCCTGGTTCCAGGTGAAGAGGAAGTAGACGGCCTCCTCGATCTGGATGCGGATCTGGGCCTGGAGCTGCTCGCGGGTGATGTGGCCGCGGCGCACCAGGATCTCGCCCAGCCGGTCGCCCGGGGTGCGCGTCTGCTCGTCGATGGCGGCGAACAGGTCTTCGGCGCGGAGCTGGCCGTTCTTCACCAGCAGGTCGCCCAGCCGGTCGCGCCGGTTCACGATCGACGCGTAGGTGATGCGCCCGCGGTCGAAGTAGATGTAGCCGAAGTTGGAGCGGTCGGTCAGCGACAGGCACCCCGTCTTCTGCCCCATCGCCAGGAGCTGGAGCACGTCGGGGAGCCCGGCCTCGCGGAGGTTGCCCTTGATCGCCATCTCAGGCCAGCTCCTCGATCAGGCGGTCTTCCAGGGCCAGCCACCCCCACGCGATCTTCTCGGGGTTGTTGAAGTACCAGCGGTCCACCGGCGCCGGCGCGGGGCGCGAGCGCTCGGCCGCCGCCCGCGCGGAGGCGAGCAGCGCCTCGGCCTCGTCCACCCGGTCGGGGTCGCTCAGCACCGGGCTCCCCGCCGTCTCCGGGTCCAGCGCCACCAGCTCGGCGGCGATCGCCTGCAGCTTCGCCAGGTCGGCCGCGAAGCCGGCGAGCAGCGCGTCCACGTCGGGGGCGGAGTCGCCCTCCAGCGCGTGCTCCAGCCGGCGCGTGCGGATTCCCTCGCCCTCGTAGCGCAGCAGCGCCTCGGCCAGGCGCTTGCGCCACGGGTCGGTCTCCACCAGCGCTTCCACCGTGCTGGTGATGTCGAAGAGGAAGGCGCTGAACTCGTCCTGCGGCTCGGGCTGGGCCAGCCCCACCACTGCGGGGAGCTCCTGCGGCTTCACCGTGCGCCGCTCGGCCTCCTGCACCCGGGCGATGCGGTCGAGCCCGTCGTGCAGCTCGCGCGCGCCCTCCAGCGGCAGCCCGGCCAGCGCGGCTTCCACCCCCTGCCCCAGCTTCAGCCCGCGCGCGTCGGCGCCGCGGCGCACGATCGCGGTGCGCGTCTCGGCCTCGGGCGGGGTCACGTCCACCACCAGGCCGCCGGCCAGCTTCCCGCGGAACTCCTCGCTCACCCCCTGCATCTCGGCGGGCGCCACCTGCGACGCCAGCACGATCTGCGTCCCCGTCCACACGATCTCGTCCCACACGCGCAGCAGCTCTTCCTGCGTGCGGGTCTTCCCCGCCAGCAGGTGCGCGTCGTCGATCAGGATGATGTCGCTCTCCATCACGTCGTCGGCGAACGCCGCGAGCGTCCCCCCGGAGACGGCCGACGAGATGTCGTCCACCAGCTGCTGCGCGGTGCGGCAGAGCACGTGGAGGTCGGGGCGCACGGTGAGCGCGAGCTGGCCCACGGCGTGGAGCAGGTGCGTCTTCCCCACCCCCGCCGCGCCGTAGACGAACAGCGGGTTGTAGCTGGTCCCCGGCGCCTCGGCGGCACGGCGCGCGGCGGCCGCGGCCATCTGGTTGCCGGGGCCGGCCACGAAGGTGTCGAAGGTGAAGCGGGGGTCCGGCTCGAACCTCATTGTGCTCGCGGGCTGCGTCTGGATCGGGCGGCGGCGATGTGGGGTGCGTTCAGGGTGGAAGCTATCTTCCGACAGCGGTTGAAGCTAGGTGCCCGGGGCGGGAACGGGGCGGGAACGGGGCGGCGGA
>DASQLJ010000280.1:0-10534 GCA_035630095.1 Longimicrobium sp. | reverse complement strand
CGGCGCTGGGGCGCCGAACCGGGCTGCGCGCTGCGTAGGGCACGATACCGCCGTGCCCAACGCAGCCGGGCCGCCGCCGCCACGATACAGCCGTGTCGGCGCCGTCCCGGCCCTCCGGGCGCGCATCCCTCACGCATCCGTGCGTCTTCCGCAACACCTTCCCGACGGATAGCCAGCGACAGCCGCGCTTCGTCGCAGGGTCAAGCGCGCACATCCGGTCCGCGGCACGACGGGTTGACTTCGCAACGCTGTCCGCGCTCCGTCGCATCTTCTCCCCCGCCCTGAAGTAGCCGCGCGAAGCGCCCCGGTCCCTCCCCTGCAGCCTCACCCCACCGCCACCATCCGCTCCACCCCGATCGCCTCCAGGAACGCGCGGTCGTGCGACACCACGATCAGCGCGCCGTCGTAGCCGTTCAGCACGTCCTCCAGCGCGGCGAGGCTGTCCAGGTCCAGGTGGTTGGTGGGCTCGTCAAGCAGCAGCAGCCTGGGCGGGCGCCAGCCGTTCAGCGTGCACGCCAGCGCCGCGCGCAGCCGCTGCCCGCCGCTCAGCGTCTCGGTGGGCTGGTGCACGCCGTCGCCCTCGAACAGGAAGCGGGCGAGCGCGTGCCGCGCCTGCGTCTCGCCGATGTCGGGGTTGCGCTCGCGGTAGCATTCCAGCACCGAGGCGCCGGGCCGCAGCCGCCGCGCGTGCTGGTCGAAGAACGCCACGTCGTCCCCGCCCAGCCCCCGCCGCACGCTCCCCGACGTCGGCGCCAGCGAGCCCTCGATCACGTTCAGCAGCGAAGTCTTCCCGCTCCCGTTCGGCCCCGCGATCGCGACCCGCTCGGGGCCGACCACGCGCAGGCTCACGCCGTCAGGCGCCGCCCGCGCCGCACCGGGGCGCAGCACCGCAACGCGGTCCAGCTCCACCACGGTCTTCCCCGCCGCCAGCCCGGTCGACGGCAGGTCCAGCGCGATGCGGCCGCGCTCCTCCACCCGCGCGCGAGCGGCGTCGAAGCGGGCGCGTCCCTCCGCCACGACGCGCTCCCCCGTGTCGCGCAGGCGGCCGGTGGTGCCCTGGCTGCGCTCACGCTGCATCCCCAGCAGGATCTTGGGCATGCCGCCCTTCGCCGCGTCCGCCTTGCCGCGGCTCTCGCGGCGCTCCTGGCGCTCGCGCATCCGCTGCGCGTCGCGGCGCGCGGCCCGCAGGCCGGCCTCGGCGCTGGAGAGCTCGCGGGCGGCGGCGTCCTCCTCCGCCGTCTTCTGCGCGTGGTAGGCGTCGTAGTTGCCGCCGTACACGCGCACGCCGGCGGGCGTGAGCTCCACGATGCGGTCCAGCAGGCGCAGCAGCGTGCGGTCGTGGCTCACCACCAGCAGCCCGCCCGCCCACCCGCGCACCAGTTCGTACAGCGCGTCGCGCCCGGCGGCGTCCAGGTTGTTGGTCGGCTCGTCCAGCAGCAGGAAGTCGGGCTGCCGCAGCGTGAGCCCCGCGAGCGCCACGCGCGTTCCCTCGCCGCCGCTCACGCCGGCCGCGGGGCGGTCCAGCGGCAGGTGCCCCACGCCGAAGCGCGCCAGCGCCGCCTCGGCGCGCTCGCGCAGGTCCCAGTCGTCGCCCACGGCGTCGATGTCGCCCGGCTCGGGCGTGCCGGCGTAGACGCGGTCCAGCGCCGCCAGCCGCGCGTCGATCCCCAGGACCGCCGCCAGCGTGCGATCGCCGCCGATCGCGAAGTCCTGCGGGAGGTACGCAACGGTGCCGCGGCGCTGCACGGAGCCGTGCAGCGCGTTCAGCTCGCCCGCCAGCAGGCGGACGAGCGTGGTCTTCCCCGCGCCGTTGGGCCCTACCAGCCCGGTGCGCTCGCGGCCGAAGCCGAGGGTGACGTCGGTGAAAAGGGTGCGGCCGTCAGCGAGCGCGTAGCCCAGCCGGTCGGCGGCGATCCTGAACTCGTGGAGAACTGTGGACATGCAGGCACACTCCGGCCCTGAAGGTTGTCATGGGATGGACACCGTTCAGAGTCGCGATCATCGAGCGTATGCCTGCGTCGGGGCGGAAGTCGGCGGCTCGCACTGCCGCGAAGAGGAGAACGAAAGATCGAAGAAACGGATGATCGGTCAAGGGCGGCCGCTCGCCGGCGCCCGCTTCGAAGCGCGAACCGCCGTTCATCCGACCGGCGCCGGCGCGTCACCGCTGGCGCGCGTCCACACCATCACCTCGCCGTCACCCGTGAAGCCGAAGCGGCGGTACAGCGGGCGGCTGCGCTGCGTGGGCCACAGGAACGCCTGGTCCACGCCGGCCGCCGCGCACTCGCCCAGCACGGCCGCGAGCAGCCGGCCGCCCAGACCCCCGCGCGCGGATTCGCGCACGTACAGGTTGGTGACGTAGCCGTGCACCTCGGGCTCGTCCACGGGATTGGGCATCTTCTCGACGGTTGCAGCCACACCGTCCCCACCGCGGCGCCGCCGGCCTCCGCCACCCACGCGCGCCAGGCCCCGCCATCCGCGAGCCGCGCCCGCATCCACGCCGCGCAGCGGGCCAGGAACGCGCCCTCCGCCTCGTTCGCCTCGCCCACCCCCGCGCGGAACTCCCACCGCAGCCCCGCCAGTGCCTCCGCGTCGCCTGGACCTGCGCGGCGGACCGTAACGGCTGGCGAATCAACGTTCGAATTCGTCATCATCTCCATCGCCAATCCTCGTTGTCTCCAGCGGAGCGGCAGGGATCGAGTCGCCCACCCGGACGGATGCCGGCCGATCCCGCCACGTGACAAAAGAGCCCCCGCGCGGCGGAGGCTCCTTTGTCGATGACGGGATGACGGAAGACGTGGGAAGCCTCAGGCCTCCACCACGTCGTCGGGGTCCACCTGCTCGCGGCGCTCCACCTTCACCACGCCCTTGATCTTCTTCACCGCGGCGATCACGCGGTTCAGGTGGGTGAGGTTCTCCACCTCCACCACGAACTCGCCCCGCATCCCGCGGTCGTCCGACTTCATCTCGGCGCTCTTGATGTTGGTGTTGGTGCCCGAGATGGCGCTGGCCACCTCGGCCATCAGCCCGCGCCGGTCGGTGCCCTCCATCACCAGCCGCACGAAGAAGCGGTCGCTGCCGTCGCCGTCCCACTGGATGTCGACCCGGCGCTCCGGGTGGTCGCGCAGCTGCAGGATGTTGGGGCAGTCGATGCGGTGGATGCTCACGCCCCGGCCGCGGGTGATGTAGCCGATCACCTTGTCGCCGGGCACGGGCTGGCAGCACTGGGAGTAGCGCACCATCAGGTTGCTCATCCCCTGGATCTTCACCGCCGGCGGCTCGCCGCGCACCCGCGACACCAGCCGCTCGAAGGCGGAGGGCGCCTTGGGCGGCTCGTTCAGCTCGGGCCACAGCTCGCGCATCACCGCGCCCGGGCCCAGGTCGCCGCGGCCCAGCGCGGCGAACAGGTGCGGCGCGTCGGGCAGGTTCAGCTTGCGCGCCGCCTCGGCGAAACGGTCGTCGCTCACCTTCTCTCGGCGGGCCTTCTTGATCTCGCGCTCGATGAACTCGCGCCCCAGCTCCACCGAGCTGCCGAACTCCTCGTCCTTGATCCACTGCCGGATCTTGTTGCGCGCCCGCGCCGTCTTCACGAAGGCGAGCCAGTCGCGCGAGGGGCGCTGCCGGGGGTCGGTGAGGATCTCCACCGTGTCGCCGTTGCCCAGCTCGCGCGTGATCGGCGCAATGCGGCCGTTCACGCGGGCGCCCACGCAGTGCAGCCCCACCTCGGTGTGCACCGCGAACGCGAAGTCGATCGGCGTGGCGCCCTTGGGAAGCTGCTTCACGTCGCCCATGGGGGTGAACACGAAGATCTCGTCCTGGAACAGGTCGATGCGGAGGAATTCCATGAACTCCTCCGGCTCCCGCGTCTCCTGCTGCCACTCCAGCACCTGCCGGAACCAGGTGAGGGTGTCGTCCACGTCGTCGGTGGCGCGCCCCTCCTTGTACTTCCAGTGCGCCGCGATGCCGTACTCGGCCGTGCGGTGCATCTCGCGCGTGCGGATCTGGATCTCGTACAGCCGCCCGCCGGGCCCGAAGATGGTGGTGTGCAGCGACCGGTACATGTTGCTCTTGGGGGTCGCGATGTAATCGTGGAACCGCTCGGTGAGCGGCGTCCAGCGATTGTGGATCACCCCCAGGGCATGGTAGCAGTCGGTGACCGTCTCCACGATCACCCGCATCGCCATCAGGTCGTAGATCTCCTCGTAGCTCTTCTGCCGGCGCACCATCTTGCGGTAGATCGACCACAGGTGCTTGGGCCGCCCGGTGACCTCGGCGTCCATCCCCGCCTCGACCAGCTCCTCGCGCAGCGGCTCGCGCATGCGCTCCACCAGCTCCTCGCGCTCGCGCCGCTTCTCGCTGACCTTCCGCGCCAGGTCGTGGTACGCCTCGGGCTCCAGGAACTTGAAGCAGAGGTCTTCCAGCTCCCACTTGATGGTGGCCACGCCCAGGCGGTGCGCCAGCGGCGCGTAGATCTCGCGCGTCTCCAGCGCGATGCGGCGGCGCTTCTCCTCGCCCAGGTAGTCCAGCGTGCGCATGTTGTGCAGCCGGTCGGCGAGCTTCACCAGGATCACGCGGGCGTCCTGCGCCATCGACAGCAGCAGCTTGCGGAAGTTCTCCACCTGCTGCTCGGTGCTGGTGCGGAACTGCACCTTGGCCAGCTTGGTGAGCCCGTCCACCACCGTCACCACCTCGGCCCCGAAGGCGTCGCGCACGTCGTCCAGCGTGGCCGAGGTGTCTTCCACCACGTCGTGGATCAGCGCGCTCGCGATGGTCACCGAGTCGAGGTGCAGCTCGCCCAGGATCGCCGCCACCTCCACGCAGTGCGTCACGTAGTCTTCGCCCGAGCGCCGCTTCTGCCCCGCGTGCGCCACGCTGCTGAACTCGTACGCGCGCGTCACCAGCTCCAGGTCCACGCGCTCGGCGTAGGGGAGGATGGCGTCGAACAGCTGCTGCGGGAGGATGGCGCGCGCGTGCTCCAGCGCGCCGCCGTCCAGCATCACGGGGGCGGGGGTGGCCATCAGCGTGGCTCCGCGCCTGCGGGGCGCATGAACGGCCGCCCATCCGGGGCGGATGGGCGGGGAGGTGGGGGCGGTGCGGAACGGGCGCGGCGTCGGCTCATGCCCTCAATGTAAACACAAGCGGGGCGGCGGTCACGCCCCGCGTGCCGCCGCCCCGGATCCGTCCATCCCGGCACGAGCGGCAGCCCGTCCCCCGCGCGCGTGGAGCGGCCGAGTTACGCCGCCGCCAGCACCGGGCGCGCCGGGCCCGAGACGCCGGTGCGCAGCACGCCGCGCTCGCCGAACGAGAAGTAGCGCCCCTCGCCCACGATCACGTGGTCGGCCACGGGGATGCCCAGCAGGTCGCCCGCCGACACGAGCTGGAAGGTGATCTGGCGGTCTTCGAGCGAGGGGCTGGGCTCGCCGCTGGGGTGGTTGTGCACCAGCACCACCGCCGCCGCCGACTCCTGCAGCGCGTGCTTGAACACCTCGCGCGCGTGCACCAGCGAGGCGTCGAGCGTGCCGCGGGTGACCAGCACCTCGCGCAGCACCTCGTGCTGGGTGTTGAGCAGCAGCAGGTGGAACTCCTCCTGGTCGAGGTCGCGCAGCCGGAAGCGCATGCGCTCGTACACGTCACGCGCGGTGTACACGCGCGCCCGCTCGGGGCGTGCCTCCTCGGCCGCGCGGCGGCCCAGCTCGAGCGCGGCGAGGATCCGGGTGGCCTTGGCCGGCCCCACGCCCGGCACCCGGCCGGCGATGCCTCCGACCGGGGTGTGCATCAGCCGCCGCAGGGAATCGTCGCCGTCCTCGTTGGCGAAGGCGGCCAGCAGGTCGCCGGCCAGCTCCAGCGCCGTGCGCGCCGGAACGCCTTCGCGCTCCTGCCGCCCGGTCTCGATGAGCAGCGCCAGCAGCTCGCGGGTCGAGAGCGCCCGCGCCCCCAGCGTGCGCACTCGCTCGCGCGGCCGGTCGGCGGCGGGCCACTGCTTGATGGTGTAGCACATGAACATGAACGCGGGCGAGAGTGAGCACGGATGCCGACCAGCCGAGTACCGAACAAAATACGAACATCGCTCCACGCTGTAAAGAAGCGCGTACCCCGCTCCGCAACGCCGAGGGGCGGCGCGCCCGATGGCACGCCGCCCCTCCGTTCCTCTTCCGCCGCAGCGCCCGCCGCGATCAGGCGGAACGGCCGTGGCAGTTCTTGTACTTCTTGCCGCTCCCGCAGGGGCAGGGGTCGTTGCGCCCCACGGCTGCCTGCGCCGGGGCCTGCCTGGCCGCACCCTCCGGGTCGCGGTTGGTGCGCAGCTGCCGCTGCGACGGCGGCACGGCGGCGTACGGGTTGATGCCCAGCGAGCTGCGCGGCCGCGCCGCGGGCTGCGGCTCGGGCGCGGGCGACTCCTCGTCGTCGCCGTAGCTCGCCTCCACCGGCTCGTCGCCCCGCATGGGCGTGCCGAAGAAGGTCGGCGGAGGCGGCGGGGGCTCGGCCGGGGCGATCTGCGCGCGGAAGGCGAAGCGCGCCACCGAGCTGTACAGGTCCTTCATCAGGGCCTCGAACATGTCGTAGGCCTCGGCCTTGTACTCCACCAGCGGGTCCTTCTGCCCCCATCCGCGGAAGCCGATGGACGCCTTCAGGTGGTCGAGGTCGTACAGGTGGTCCTTCCACTTCTCGTCGATCGTGGAGAGCACGATGAAGCGCAGCACCGCGTCGCCCGCCTCGCCGAACTGGTCGAGCTTGTGGTGGTACGCCTCGCGCGCCAGCTCCAGCACGTACTCCTGCACCTCGGCGCGGCTGTGGAACGCGTCGCCGTCGGCGTCGAGGGTGGGGAAGCGCTCGGCGGTGACGAAGAAGTCGAGCGTGAGCCGCTGGCGCAGCCCGGCCAGGTCCCAGTCCTCGGGGTGCGGCCCCTCGGTGTACTCCTCCAGCAGCGCCGGGATGGAGCGCTCGATCATCTCCCACACCTCGCCCACCAGCTCGGCGCCGCCCTCCAGCGCGAAGGTGCGCAGGTCGTAGATCACCTCGCGCTGCTGGTTCATCACGTCGTCATAGTCGAGCAGCCGCTTGCGCGCCTCGAAGTTCTGCATCTCCACGCGCTGCTGCGCGCCCGAGATGGAGTTGGTGATCCACGGGTGGGTGATCACCTCGCCCTCCTGCGCGCCCAGCCGGTCCATGATGCTGGCGATGCGGTCGGAGCCGAACAGGCGCATCAGGTCGTCTTCCAGCGACAGGAAGAACTCCGACGCGCCGGGGTCGCCCTGGCGCCCCGCGCGGCCGCGCAGCTGCCGGTCGATGCGGCGGCTCTCGTGGCGCTCGCTGCCGATGATGTGCAGCCCGCCGCTCTCCACCAGGAAGTCGTCGGGCTTCCCGTCGAGCTGCAGGTTCTGCTCGGGGTCGGGGAGCGTGGACACCTGCTTCAGGTCCACCCCGCGCGCCTTGAGCCAGCCCATGGTGCGCTGCTCGGTGACCCCCGGCCCCAGCTTGATGTCGGTGCCGCGGCCGGCCATGTTCGTGGCGATGGTGACCGACCCGGGCTGCCCGGCGCGCGCCACGATCTCGGCCTCGCGCTGGTGGTGCTTGGCGTTCAGCACCTCGTGCGGCACGCCGGCGCGCTTGAGCATGCGCGACAGCGTCTCGCTCACGTCCACGCTCACGGTGCCCACCAGCACCGGCAGCTCCATCGCGTGCAGCCGCTGCACCTCGGTGACGATGGCGTTCAGCTTCTCGCGCTTGGTCTTGTAGACCAGGTCGTGCCGGTCGTCGCGCCGGATCGCCCGGTTGGTGGGGATCACCATCACGTCGAGCCGGTAGATCTGGTGGAACTCCCCCTCCTCGGTCTCCGCGGTGCCGGTCATCCCGCAGAGCTTGTCGTACATCCGGAAGTAGTTCTGGATGGTGATGGTGGCCAGCGTCTGCGTCTCGGCCTTCACGCTGACGCCCTCCTTGGCCTCCACCGCCTGGTGCAGCCCGTCGGACCAGCGCCGCCCGGCCATCATGCGGCCGGTGAACTCGTCCACGATCATCACCTCGCCGCCCTGGATCACGTACTGCTCGTCCTTGTTGAAGAGCGTGTACGCCTTGAGCAGCTGGTGGATCACGTGGATCTTCTCGCTCTTCTCGGCATACTCGCGCTCCAGCGCGGCGATCGCGTCGCGCTTCTCGTCCACCGAGAGCGAGCTGTCGAGCTCCACCTGGTGCACCTCCTCGCTGATGTCGGGGACCACGAATGCCTCGTGGTCGTCCGGCGCGAGGACGTCGAGCCCCTGGTCGGTCAGGTGCACGTTGTGCCCCTTCTCGTCCATGCTGAAGAGGAGCTGCTCCTCCAGCTCGTGCACCTTCTTCTCCTGCATGTAGTCGCGCTCGACCTTGCCGATCGTCTTCACCAGCCCCGGATCGTCGGAGAGCAGCTTGAGCAGGCGCTTGTTGCGCGGGGTGCCGCGGCGGGCCAGGAACAGCCGCTCGCCGGCGGCGTAGGCGTCGCCCCCGGCGATGTCCTTCTCGGCCTGCGCGATCAGGTCGTTGACGATGCGGTTCTGGCGCCGGAAGAGGTCGGCGACCGACGGGTTGTAGCGCGCGTAAGCCTCGTTGGTCTCGTTGCCCACGGGGCCGCTGATGATCAGCGGGGTGCGCGCCTCGTCGATCAGCACCGAGTCGACCTCGTCCACGATGGCGTAGGCGTGGCCGCGCTGCACGCGCTGGTCGAGCTCGTGCACCATGTTGTCGCGCAGGTAGTCGAACCCGAACTCGTTGTTGGTGCCGTAGGTGATGTCGGCCGCGTAGGCCTCGCGGCGGTCGGGGGTGTTGGGCTCGTGCAGGTCGATGCACCCCACGGTGAGCCCCAGCCACCGGTACACGTGGCCCATCCACTCGCTGTCGCGCTGGGCCAGGTAGCTGTTGACGGTCACCAGGTGCGCGCCGCGGCCGGTGAGCGCGTTCAGGTACAGCGGCAGCGTGGCGACCAGGGTCTTCCCCTCGCCGGTGGCCATCTCGGCCACCTTCCCCTGGTGCAGCACCACGCCGCCGATGAGCTGCACGTCGTAGGGCACCATGTCCCAGGTGAGCGCCTGGCCGGTGACCTGCACCTCGGTGCCCACCAGCCGGCGGCACGCCTCCTTCACGGTGGCGAACGCCTCGGGGAGGATCTCGTCGAGGGCGGCCTCGGTGGCGCTCTTGAGGCGCTTCTCCACCTCGCCCATCTCCACGGCCAGCTGCTCGCGCTCGGCGGCGCTCTCGGAGGCGCGCTTCCGGTCGCGCAGCTCGTCGAGCTCGGCCTGGATCTCGGCGGTGGCCTCGCGGATGTAGGCGCGGAACTTCTCGGTCTGCGCCTTGAGCTCGTCGTCGCCCAGGGCCTGCAGCCGCTCCACCTCGTCGTTGATCTGGACCACCAGGGGCTGCAGCCGCTTCAGCTCGCGCTGGTGGCGGGTGCCGAACACCGCCTGGATCACGCTCTTCAACATGTCCTCAAGAACCCTTCCGTTCCGCCTGGCGGAACCGTGTTGTCACCCCCGGTACAGGCCGCGGCGCTCGATGACGGCGCGCACGGCCTCGGGGACCAGATATCGGATCGTCTCTCCCGCGCGGACGCGCCGGCGCACCTCGGTGCTCGACAGGTCCACGCGGGTCACGGGCACCGCCACCGCGGGATAGGGGAGCCCCGGGGGCACGCCCTCGCCGCGCCGCGACACCACCACCAGCCGCGCCAGCCGCGCCACCTCGCCCGGCTCCTTCCAGCGGGGCAGGTCGCGCAGGTTGTCGGCGCCGGTCAGGAAATGGAGCTCGGCGCCCGGGTACCGCGCCTGCAGCTCGCGCAGGGTGTCCACGGTGTAGCTCGGTCCGCTGCGCTCCAGCTCCAGCGGGTCCACCTCGAAGCGCGGGTCGCCCCGTACCGCCGCGCGCGCCATCTCCAGCCGCGCGTCGGCCGGCGCCTGCACGGTGGCCAGCTTGAGCGGGTGCACCGCCGCGGGCACCCAGAGCACCCGGCCCAGCCCCAGCGCCTGCGCCGCGTCGGCGGCGGCGACCAGGTGCCCCAGGTGCGGAGGGTCGAACGTCCCCCCGAACACGCCCAGCTTCACCTCGGGCTCTCCTCCCCGCGCGGGGCGCCGCTCAGGGCGTGGCGGTCGGCGGCGGCGCGGCCGCCGCGGCGCTGTCGCGCGCGGGAGCGGCGGCGGGGGCCGGCGGCGCGGCGGCGAGCGTCTGCGCCTCGGGGCTCTGCGGGAAGTCGCGCAGCAGCCGCTGGCGCGCCTCCTCGGCCTCCTCGCGGTACCCCACCCTGCCGTACGCCTCCACCACCCGGGCCAGCGCCGCGGGCGCCCACTTCGTCTCGGGGTAGCCGTTGACGGCGTCGTTGAAGTAGATCACCGCCGCGTCGTGGGCCTGCCGGCGCAGGTAGAACATCCCGTTCAGGTACGCCTTGTACGCCAGCTTCTCGCGCATCTCCGTCACCCAGTTGCGGGCGGTGTCGGCCTGCGGCGTGGCGGCGTAGTAGCCGGCGTAGCTCTGGCAGTAGGTGATGGCGGTCTCGGTGTACTGCTGGTCGAGCTGCGCG
>DASQLJ010000279.1:0-2208 GCA_035630095.1 Longimicrobium sp. | reverse complement strand
TCTCCGCCAGCACCTCCTCCACCGGCGTCCGCGGCGCCACGTACCGGTCCGTGCCGGCGGCGTGCTCCGGGGCCAGCAGCGCCCTGCGGTCCAGCTTGCCGCTCGGCGTCAGCGGAAGCCGCTCCAACGGGACGAACGCCGCCGGCACCATGTAGCCCGGGAGCTTCCGGCGCAGGTGCTCGCGCAGGACCCCCGCCTCCACGTCACCCACCACGTACGCCACCAGACGCCTGCTCCCCGCCTCGTCTTCGTGCGCGACCACCACCGCCTCGCGCACCCCCTCGGGCTCCAGGAGCCGGGCCTCGATCTCTCCCGGCTCGATCCGGTAGCCCCGCACCTTCACCTGTGTGTCCACACGCCCCAGGAACTCGATGGTCCCATCCGCCAGCCAACGCCCCAGGTCCCCCGTTCGGTACAGCCGCGCTCCAGGCTCGGCGCTGAACGAGTCGGGAACGAACCTCTCCGCCGTCAGCTCCGGCCGGCCCAGGTACCCCCGCGCCACCCCCGCGCCGCCCACGTACAGCTCGCCGGCGACCCCGACCGGCACCGGCTCCCCTCGCGCGTCCAGCAGGTAGACACGCGTGTTGGAGATCGGTCCCCCGATCGAAGCGCCCGGCGCCTCCCCCTCCGCGCCGCAGGTCCGCGCCGTCGAGGTCACGGTCGCCTCCGTAGGGCCGTACTCGTGGTACAGCCGCGCGCCCGGCAGCCGGGCCCGGAGCTCCGCCACCATCCCCACGGGGAGGGACTCCCCCCCCAGCACGATCCGCCGCAGGCTGGTGCAGCCCTCCAGCCCCGGGTGCTCCAGGAAAGCCTGCATCTGGGAGGGGGTGAGGACCATGGTGCTGACCTCCTGGAGGCGGACGACCTCCACCAGGTAGTCCACCTCCCGCTGTCCACCGGGCCGCACCATGACCAGGCGGGCGCCCACCAGCAGCGGCGAGAACAGCTCGCGCACCGAGACGTCGAAGCTGAGCGACGTCCTCTGCAGCAGCGCGTCCCCGGCTCCGAGCTCCCAGTGCCGTTCTCCCCAGGCCAGCAGGTTGACGACGCCGCGGTGCCCGTTCATCACCCCCTTCGGCCGCCCCGTGGAGCCGGAGGTATAGATGACGTACGCCAGGTTCTCCGGGGTCAGCGCCCCGCGCCCGGGATTGGAGTCCGGCTGGCAGGTCCAGGCGGAAGCATCTCCACCCAGCACCTCGATCGGAACACCCGATCCGTCGAACCGTCCCGCGAGCGAGCGCTGCGTCAGCAGGACCACGGGCGCGCCGTCCTGGAGCATGTAGCTCAGCCGCTCCTCGGGATACTCCGGATCCAGCGGCACGTAAGCCCCGCCGGCCTTGAGCACCGCCAGCACGGCGACGACCATCTCGATGCCGCGTTCCACGCACAGCCCCACCCGCGCCTCCGGGCCTGCGCCCAGATCCCGGAGGTGGTGCGCCAGCCGGTTCGCCCGCGCGTTCAGCTCCGCGTACGTCACCTCCTCGCCCTCGTAGACCAGCGCCACCGCGTCGGGAGTGCGCTCCACCTGCGCCTCGAAGAGCTCGTGCACGCAGACATCCCGCCGAACCTCCGCCTCCGTGCGGTTCCACTCCTCCACCACCACGCGGCGCTCCGCCTCCGGGAGCACGTCGAGGCTCCCGATCGCCCGCCCGGGAGAGGCCTCCAGCGCCTCGACCAGCCGCTCCAGCGCGGTGTGCATCATCCGGCACACCCGCTCCGCCTCGGCCGGGGCCGCCACCTGCGCCACCAGCGCGAACGCCTCCCCCAGGTCGTCCACCGCGAGCGCCACGGGGTAGTTGGTCCGCTCCTGTACGCGAATCCCCCGCACCCCCTCCCTGGCCTGCCCCGCCTCAGGAGAACGCTTCGTCCCGCCGTAGCGATAGTTCAGCACCGAGGTGAAGAGCGGCGCGGGTGCCGCCACGCCGCTGGAGCGCTGCGCCAGCGCCAGCGAGGCGTGCTCGTGCCGCAGCAGGTCCGCAAGCAGGGCGTGCGTGCGCCGCACCGCCGCCTCGGCCCCTTCCGCTCCGATCCCGATCCGCACCGGGAGCGTGTTGATGAGCGGGCCCATCACCCGGTCCGCCCCCTCCCCGCCCTGCATCCGGCCGAAGAGCAGCGTCCCGAAGACCACGTCCTCCCGGCCGCTCAGCCGCGCCAGCACCTGCGCCCACGCCAGGTGGCACAGGCTCGCCGCGCTCACCCCCAGCGCCC
>DASQLJ010000278.1:0-3986 GCA_035630095.1 Longimicrobium sp. | reverse complement strand
AACGCCGTCAAGTACCGCGACGCCGGCGCGAAGCCCTCCACCGGCCGCGGCGGCTCGTCGTCGCTGGCCGCCCGTGCGCTGCTGGGCATCGACGGCGTCACGCAGTTGGAGGTGACGACCGCCGGCTCGTTCGACGCGGGCGCCGTCGCCACCGGCCCGCTCAACCGCGTGCAGGTGAAGCAGCTCGATGCGGGCGGCGCCGTGCTGCGCACCCTCAACTACAACAACCTGCCGGGCGGCGGCACCGCCACCTTCACCTTCACCGGCCTGGCGCGCGGCCTGAAGCTGCAGGTGCAGGGCAACGTGGCCGAGGCGAAGCGCACCGCCGTGGTCACCGTGAGCGCGGCCGTGCACCTGCGGCCGGACCTGCGCACGCGCCTGGAGGCGCCGGAGGAAGCCACCACCGGCGTGCCCGTGACGCTGCTGGCCACCGTGAGCGAGGGGAACGGCGACGTGGGCGCGCGCACCGACTGCGTGCTGTACGTGGACGGCGTGGAGACGGACCGGGCGCGCGCGATCTGGGTGGACGCGGGCGACCAGGTGACGTGCGCGTTCCTCCACACCTTCGCCACCGAGGGCGACCGGCGCCTGCGCGTGGCCGCCGAGAGCGTGAGCCCGGCGGACTTCGACCCGGCGAACAACGCCGCGGAGGGGATCATCCGCGTGCGGTCGCCGCGTGCCGCCGGCGTCAGCTACTCCGCGTCCGCCGAGGACTACCTCGAGGTGTCCGTGCAGCTCGATTCCAGCCGCGTCTTCTACGACGACGGCCGGCGCACCGAGAACGTGCAGACGCTCACCACCACCACGCGCCGGCAGAACGCGCAGGTGAACGGGTGGATGCCCCACGGCCTCTCGCTGGCCGGCACGCAGGTGCGCGTCTCGCAATCCACCGGCGGCGCGGTGGTGCACGCCGGCACCTGGGCCAACGCGCTGGGGCACGAGTACGCGCCCGCGTCGGGCGACCAGGGGTGCATGTCGCGCTGGACGGAGGGCGCGCTCTTCTACCTGTGCAGCACCGGCACGCCCGGGAACGGCTCCACCAGCTTCCAGTACCTGCGGTCCTCGACGGCCGTGACCTACTACAGCATCACCCACATGGCCTTCTGGAACGCGGACGCGCCCGACAACGCCTACACCTACTCGTTCGACGCGACGAACGGCGAGGCCAGCGGCGCCCCGCAGATCGCCATCGGCGCGGACTACGCGTTCCTGGTGGAGCTGGCCGACGGCCCCCGCACCTACCGCGTGGACACCACCGTCCCCGTCGCCACCGTGCAGACGTCGTGGTCCACCTTCTATCGCCCGAGCGGCCGGCGCTGCACCTCGGAGCGCTACCCCGAGTTCGCCATGCGCCAGGACATCTGCCGCTACCACCGCGCCGACCGCACCACCCGCAGCGGCTCCGTGAGCCACCAGGCGGAGTAGAGATCTCGCGCGACCGCGAGCCGGCCGAACAGGCGCGCGAGTGCGTGAGTGCGAAAGTGCGCTGGTGAAGCCACCGGAAACCCACAAAGACGGCGTGGGGAGCTATCGCAGCTCTCCACGCCGTCTTTTCGGCTCATTTCTGTGACTCAAGCTCCAGACGGTACGGCATTCGCATCGTCCCCGCGCGCGCTGAATGCGCCATCCGGTCGAAGATCTCCCGCAACAGGAGCGAGACCATGAAAAAGCTGGGGCTGAAGCTGGACGATCTGCAGGTGGAGTCGTTCGAGGTGGGAACGAAGGTGGCGGGGCGTGGCACGGTGCAGGCGCACGCGACGCCCTCGGCCGGCGCCAGCTGCATCTGCATCGACACGGTCTACACCAACAACGACCCTACCTGCGGCTTCTCGTGCGACTGCGGGAGCAGGGTCCGCTGCCCGTGATCGGTTCCGGCCGCTGGTGCACGGGGCGTCGCGGACCCCGGGCGACAGCGGGACCCGAGCGAACTGCATGCCTCGTGTACCGCGAACCGGCACGGCCGACGCAGGCACGATGATCGCCACGGGCCGCCGGACGACATGTCCGGCGGCCCGGGTTGTCTCGCGGCCTATGTGGCAAAGATGCACGCCCGATTCGCATCCACACCGCGCCGAACTCTGCGACACGGCTGAACAGGTGCGCGAGTGCGGAAGTGCGCCGATGAAGCCAATTGAACGGAAAGGCGGCGTGAGGAGCTATCGCAGCTCTCCACGCCGTCTTTCCCGTCTCATATCAGTCACTCCGTCGCAAAGCCGAGTGCAATCACGGAGTCTCGTCGGTCATTCCGCCTGGTTGCCGTGCTTCGGAGTTCCGTAGAGATAATGATCGTGCTCCGCCGCCCAATCGGCGGGCGCGTCGATCGATCCGGTGAGCGACTCGAGAACAGCGAATGCATCCACCGACGTTGCTTCATCGACGGCCGCGTCGCGCCCGGAACGTGGCGCGCGTGCGGCTCCTGCCCGCGCCGGCTGCTTCTGCGGCAGCGACGGGGAATCGTCATCTTCAAGCTGATCGACCGCGGCAAGCTTTCTCATGGTCACACCCGGTGCGCCTGGTTCAACGATCGCGAAACTCGTTCCGAACCCTGCATCATCGATTCCTACACACCGCGCGCATCGCGGGTCCGCTCGAGGCGGCGGCGCCCACCACGCCGTCCGCCTCGATGCTGCGCGCCGAAACGGGCCGCCTACGCCCGCACCAGCGGGCGGTACTTGATGCGGTGGGGCCGGTCGGCCTCGGAGCCGAGGCGGCGGCGGCGGTCGACCTCGTACTCCTGGTAGTTGCCCTCGAACCACACCACCCGGCTCTCGCCCTCGAAGGCCAGGATGTGCGTGGCGATGCGGTCCAGGAACCAGCGGTCGTGGCTGATCACCACCGCGCACCCGGCGAACTCGAGCAGCGCGTCTTCCAGGGCGCGCAGGGTGTCCACGTCCAGGTCGTTCGACGGCTCGTCCAGCAGGATCAGGTTGCCGCCCTTCTGCAGCACCTTGGCCATGTGCACGCGGTTGCGCTCGCCGCCGCTGAGCACCTTCACGAACTTCTGCTGGTCGCTCCCCTTGAAGCCGAACCAGCTGCAGTAGGCGCGCGAATTCACCTCGCCGCGGCCCAGCTTGATGCTGTCCTGCCCGCCGCTGATCTCCTGGTAGACCGTCTTCTCCCCGTCCAGCGTGTCGCGGCTCTGGTCCACGTACGCCAGCTGCACCGTGCTCCCCACGCGCAATTCGCCGGCGTCGGGCGTGTCCTGGCCGGTGATCATGCGGAAGAGCGTGGTCTTCCCGGCGCCGTTGGGCCCGATCACCCCCACGATCCCGCCGCGCGGGAGGCGGAAGTCCAGGTTGTCGATCAGCAGCTTGTCGCCGTAGCCCTTCTGCAGCTTCGCGGCGGTCACCACCTCGTCGCCCAGCCGCGGGCCGTTGGGGATCACGATCTCGGCGCGGCTCAGCTTCTCGCGCGGGTCCTCGTTGAGCATCTGCTCGTAGGCGCTCACGCGGGCCTGCGCCTTGGCGTGGCGGGCGCGCGGCGCCATCCGCACCCACTCCAGCTCGCGCGACAGGGTGCGCTGCCGGGCGCTCTCGGTCCGCTCCTCCACCCGCATCCGCTCCTGCTTCTGCTCCAGCCAGCTGGTGTAGTTCCCCTTGAAGGGGTGCCCCTCGCCGCGGTCCAGCTCCAGGATCCACTCCGCCACGTTGTCCAGGAAGTAGCGGTCGTGGGTGATGGCCACGATCGTCCCCTCGAACTCCTTGAGGTGCTGCTCCAGCCAGGCCACGCTCTCGGCGTCGAGGTGGTTGGTGGGCTCGTCCAGCAGGAGCATGTCGGGCTCCTCCAGCAGCACGCGGCACAGCGCCACGCGGCGCTTCTCGCCGCCGGAGAGGCTCTCCACCCGCGCGTCGGGCGGTGGCAGGCGCAGCGCGTCCATCGCCACCTCGATCTTGCGGTCCAGCTCCCACAGGTTCCCGGCGTCGATCTGGTCCTGCAGCCGCGCCTGCTCGTCGATCAGCGCGTCCATGTCGGCGTCGGGGTCGGCG
>DASQLJ010000277.1:0-5560 GCA_035630095.1 Longimicrobium sp. | reverse complement strand
CGTAGCCGCTGGAGAACACGCCGTTGCCGCCGCCGTCGCGGTCGGGGCGCTGGAAGTAGTGCGCGGGCGAGCGCTGCAGCCGCGCGATGGCCGCCGTGTCGCCCCCCACCTCCGACACCACGAAGTTGCCGATCAGGCTGTACTCGCGCTTGCGCCAGTACACCCGCCAGTCGGTGCCCAGCGCCTCGGCGCGGGTGGGGATGAAGCCCGCCAGCGCGTCGGAGTCGAAGCCGCGCAGCACCGAGGTACCGATGGCGCCCAGCACCAGGTTCCCCTCGCGCAGGTTCTGCCGCGCGCGGGCCACGAAGTAGTTGGTGGCGGGCTCCACCTCCTCGGTGAAGCGGTCGCCCTCGGGCGAGATGCCCAGCGCGCGCTCGCGCCGCGTCACCGCGTCCAGCACCCCCAGCTGCAGCCCGCCGCCCAGACGGCCGGTGACCTTCGCCGCGCCCAGGATGTTGCTGCTCACCGGCTGGTGGGTGAAGGTGGCCGGCTGCGTGACGAACCCCTGCGGCTGCCGGCCGATGCGCCGCGAGTAGAAGGGCGCCATCGAGTTGACGTTGCTGCAGAAGTTGCAGCTGAAGTCGCCGAAGTCGAACAGGCCGCTCCCCTCCACGAAGAACGGGCGCTTCTCGGCGTAGAAGGTCTCGTACTGCGTCAGGTTCACCACCGCCGGGTCCACCTCCACCTGCCCGAAGTCGGGGTTGATGGTGGCGTCGAGGGTGAGGGTGCTGGTGAGCAGCGCCTTCACGTCGCCACCCACGCGCACGCTCCCCTCGCGGCGCTCCTCGAAGGGGCTGCCGGGCTGCGTGGGCCGCACGAACGAGCCGCGGGCCAGCACGTACGGCAGCAGCTCCACCGAGCGGCGCGGCGGCGGGGCGCGCACCCCGGTCAGGTGCCCCCAGCGCGCGGGGCTCCCCGTCTCGTCCTTGCGCCAGAACGACCACACGGCGGTCTCGGCGTTGCGCTCGATGAAGCGGGTCACCTGCAGCCCCCACGTCTGCACGCTGTCGCGGGGGAAGCGGAGCTGGCTGAAGGGCACGCGGAACTCGGCGGTCCATCCCAGCGAGTCGATGTGGGCCTGCGCCTGGTAGACGGGGTCCCACGAGGGGTCGGCGTACGAGGCGGCCTGCCCGGCGTCGTATTTCACCCCCGACGGGTTCACCTGGAGGATGGTGATGCCGGTGTGGTCGTGGTAGGTGTCGAAGTCGAGCTCCAGCCAGTCGCCGTCCACGTTCTCGTCGCGCCGGGCCAGCTGGGTGCGCACCCCGCGCGCGCCCAGCGAGTCGTACATCCGCGCGCCCACGTACAGCGCCTCGTCGTCGTAGGCGAAGCGGAGCTCGGTGCGCTGCGTGGCGGGCCGGCCCTCGTCGGGATCGCGCTGGCGGAAGTCGCCGGCGGCCGGGACGGTCTGCCAGAACGCCTCGTCGAGGCGCCCGTCCAGCACGATCGGGCCGGTGCGGCGGACCGCCTGCGCCTGGGGCGTGGCGCCGCTGGTGTGCGCCTGCACCGCGGGCTGCTGCGCCGCCGCGGCGCCCCCCGGGCAGAGTACCGCGACGCCGAGAAGGGCCAGCGTCGGGGCCAGACGTACGGAAGTTCCCATGGACCCGTGCGGTCGGTGGTGTGTGCCAACAAGATGGCAGGACGTGCGCACGCCGGGCGTCCGGACGTGCGTCACGAACGGCGGCGTGCAATTCCTGCGCGGTGCCGGTGCAACGACGGATAGAACGCCGCGGGGGTTTCACCGGTGACGCGCGCCGGCGACGAACGCATCCCGCGGCTGCCGGCGACGAAAGCCCGCGCGGCGGACTGGAACATACTTTTAGCGGCGCGAAACGTCCAATACATTTCCAGACGTTGATGGATGCCCGCCGGGCCTGAATGCATTGCCGCGGCGAGGCGTACCGGCGCGATGCGGCATTCCCGTGCTCTGCTTCTCTCGCCATTGCGAGATCTGGCTCGGTCGGCCCGGCAGACGTTCCGAGCCGCCCGATCCTCGCCCGCATCTCCCACCCGGCCGATTTCGGTCGGTCGGTCGGTCGATGAGATGCGGTGCGCGGCGCAGGCGATCTCGACAGGTGCGCGAGTGCGTGAGTTGGAGAATGCGTTCTCGCTCGCCTTCGCGGACCACCCGTGCGGCTCGAGCTTCCGGAACGGCGAAGCCCGGCGGAGAGGCTCCGCCGGGGCTCGTCGTGGGGCCCGGCGATCAGCCGGCGCGGGGTGCTACGCGCCCGTGGTCACCTCTTCGTAGGCCACGGTGAGGGGGTCGCGCGCACCCGGCTGCCCGAACGGGCCCCACGCCTCGAAGCCGGCGAGCGGCGCGCGCATCGCGAGGATCTCCTCGCGCGAGCGTCCCGCCGCGACGTGCCGCTCGACGAACGCCAGCACGGCGCCGAGGTAGTCCCGGAACCCGAGCAGCTCGGCCGAGCTCCCGGTGACGGGGAGCCCCTCGCCCGCGTGGCCGAAGATGTAGAGGGTGTCGCGCGCGTGGGCGTTCACGACCTGCTCCAGGATGCGCGTCCAGTTGCGCATCGAGGCGCCGGCCGCGCGGTCCACCACCGGGTGGCGCCGGTGGAAGGCGAGGTCGCCCATGTGCACCACGTTCGCGCGCTCGAAGGTGATGACCGCGTCGCCGCTCGTGTGCCCGCGCCCGTGGTGCCGCGCCACGATGCGCTCGTCGCCCACCTCGGTGGACCAGCTGTGCGTGAAGGTCGTGTCCGGGTACAGCGGCGCCGGAGGAGCCGGCTGGTTCTGCTGCGGCTGCGCGGGCGGCTGCTGTGCCGGCTGCGGCGGCTGCGCCTGCTGTGTCGGCTGCGGGGCGCGCCGCATGTGCTGGTCCGCCATTCCGTGCGCCACCACGCGCCGCGCGACGCCGCGAAAGACGCCGTTGCCGCCCGTGTGATCCCCGTGATGGTGCGTGTTGAGCAGCACGTCGACGCCGCGGTTACGCGACCGCTCCTGCAGCCCCGCGAGCAGCGCCCGCGCCTCCGCGGGGAACTGCGTGTCCACCACGGCGACGCCACGCGCGTTCACGAGCCAGCCGACGGTACCGCCGCGCATCGTGAACGTGCCCACGTTGCGACGGAGCGGCGTGAACACCGCCTGCACCTGCGCCGGCTGCCACGCCAGCGCACGGAGCGGCCGCCCGAGGATGGCGCCGACCGTGATGGCGGCGGAGGTAGCGAGGAAGTCGCGACGGCTGCGGGGCATCGGCCACTCCTGGGTTGATAGGGTTCGCGGGGGCACGAGCCTCTCACCCGGATCGCCGGGGGTCGGTCGCGCCGTCTGAATAGAAAGGTTCGTGGCCTGGCCCGCCACCGGCGGCTGAAGCCGCAGCAACAACTACGAAAAGCCTCGCAAACTGCGCGAGGCTCGACGGATTGGTGACGGCATCGCGGCTCGATGCCCGCACGGGCTTCATCCCGCTTGCCGCATCTCCCGACGCCTGGTGCCGAATCTTCCAGCAACGGCGAAGCCCCGGGCGGAGGTGAATCCGGCCGGGGCTCCGTCGTGCTGTCTGCCCCCGCCGTCAGTAGGCGCGGGCGAAGACGGCGTCGGTGGTGGCCGGGCGGCCGCAGATCACGCAGGCGCCCTCGCCGCCGCTCTGCTCGAAGGGGAGGCAGCGGATGGTGACGCCCAGGTCGCGCGCCTTCTCCTCGCACGCCTCGTCGCCGCACCAGCGGGCGATCGCGAAGCCGGGCTGCCCCGACGCGCCGGCGTTCTCGCCGCCCTCGGCGAAGTAGCGCTTGAACGCGTCGAAGGTGTTGATGTCGCGCCGGGTGCGCGCCTCGCGGTAGTCGCGCGCCTGCGCCAGGTACGTGTCCTGGATCTCGTCGAGCAGCGCGCCCACGCCGCTCACCAGGTCGGCGCGGCTGCCGCGCACGGGGTTGCCGGGGCCGTGGTCGCGGCGCAGGTAGCTCACGCCGTCGTTGGCCATGTCCTTGGGCCCCAGCTCCAGGAGCAGGGGGACGCCGCGCTTGACCCACTTCCACTTCTTGTCGCGCGCCTCGTACAGCGTGTCGTCCACCAGCACCTCGATCGGCCGGCCGCCGGCGAAGGTCTGCGCGCGGAGATCGTCGGCCACGCGGCGGGCGTAGGCCATCACCTCGTCGCCGCCGTCCTTGCGCAGCATGGGGACGACGACCACCTGGTGCGGCGCCACGCGGGGCGGCACGCGCAGGCCGTTGTCGTCGGCGTGCGTCATCACCAGCGCGCCGATTAGGCGGGTGGAGACGCCCCACGAGGTGGTGAACGCGTTCTCCTGCCCGCCCTCGGCCTTCTGGAACGAGATGTTGAACGCCTTGCTGAAGTTCTGGCCCAGGTAGTGGCTGGTGCCGGCCTGCAGCGCGCGCCCGTCCTGCATCATCGCCTCGATGCAGTAGGTGTTCTCGGCGCCGGGGAAGCGCTCGCCCGGCGTCTTCTCGCCCGCGATCACGGGCACGGCCAGGTCTTCCTCCACCACCTTGTGGTACACGTCGTGGAGGATGCGCAGGGTGTACGCCATCGCGTCGTCGTGCGTGGCGTGCGCGGTGTGGCCCTCCTGCCAGAGGAACTCGGTGGTCCGCAGCAGCACGCGCGGGCGCAGCTCCCAGCGCACCACGTTGGCCCACTGGTTCAGCAGCAGCGGCAGGTCGCGGTAGCTCTGCACCCAGTCGGCCATGCTCTCGCCGATGATCGTCTCCGACGTGGGGCGCACGATCAGCGGCTCGGCCAGCTCGCCGGTGGGCACCAGCTTGCCGTCGCGCGCCTCGAGGCGGTGGTGCGTGACCACCGCCATCTCCTTGGCGAAGCCCTCCACGTGCGCGGCCTCGCGCTCCAGGTAGCTGAGCGGGATGAACAGCGGGAAGTAGGCGTTCACCGCGCCGGCGCCCTTGATGTTGCGGTCGAGCGTGCGCTGGAGCTGCTCCCAGATGCCGTACCCCCACGGCTTGATCACCATGCAGCCGCGCACGTGGCTCATCTCGGCCACGTCGGCGTCGCGCACCACCGACTGGTACCACTGCGCGTAGTCTTCGTCGCGCGTGGGGGTGATGGCGGTGCGGACCTGCGCGCCGCCCTTCGCTTGCTCTGCCACTGTGCTAACCTGCGGATTCGGAATGGTTGCCGGAGACACAAAACGTCCTTCGCACGGGGGAAGGACGCACAGCCAAGGATACCACGGGGGCGGGATGGGTCGCAAGGGAACGCGCGGCGAAACGGCCTGAACAGGTGCGTGAGTGCGTGAGTGCGTGAGTGCGTGACGTTGTGCCAGGCCGAAACGAAAGAGCCGGATGCGGGCGTGTCCCTCCGCTGCGCTCCGGGCCGGGCTTCGCGCGCCGTAGGCAACGATACCGCCGTTGCCAACGGCGCCGAGCCGCCGCCGCGCCATGGCCTCGCCGCGGATCCGAAGGATCGGCGCGGGCGCGCCGGCGTCTCGGCCCTGCGGGCGCGAATCCCTTCTATGAGCACGCGCCGGTGTCAAGGGCCTGGAGTGGGGCAAAACCCACCTTGAGGGCAGTTTAGCGAGTTTCTGCCCCGCTGCAATTCCATAGCACCGCCCGTACGGCGGGCCGCTTCCCCTGGC
>DASQLJ010000276.1:0-7288 GCA_035630095.1 Longimicrobium sp. | reverse complement strand
GTTCGACACTCGCGCGGGTCTGGAGCAGTACCTGGCCGCCCTGCAGGCGGTGATCGATCGCCACGATATCCTGCGTACCGCACTGGCCTGGGAAGGGCTGCGCGAGCCGGTGCAGGTCGTCTGGCGCCACGCCCCGCTGGCGGTGGAGGAGGTGCAACTGGATGCGGAGGCAGAAGATGCGGCCGGGCAGCTGTGGCGGCGCCATGACCCTCGCCACTATCGGATGGACCTGGGGCGGGCGCCGCTGCTGCGGGCGTGCATCGCCGAGGACCGCGCACGGGGCCGGTGGCTGCTGCTGATGCTCACGCACCACCTGACGGAGGACCACGAGTCGCTGGAGGTGCTGCGGGAGGAGATCTCGGCGCACCTGCGGGGTGTCGAGTCGGAGCTGCCGGCGCCGCTGCCCTTCCGCAACTACGTGGCGCGGGCGCGCCTGGGGGTGAGCCGCGAGGAGCACGAGCGGTTCATCCGCGGGATGCTGGGGGATGTGGAGGAGCCGACGGCGCCGTACGGGCTGCTGGACGTGTGGGGGGAAGGACACGGCATCGGGGAGGCGCGGCTTCCGGTGGCGGGCGACCTGGGCGCACGGCTGCGCCGCCGGGCGCGGGCGCTGGGGGTGAGCGCGGCGAGCCTGTGCCACCTGGCGTGGGCGCAGGTGCTGGCGCGGCTGAGCGGCCGGCAGGACGTGGTCTTCGGTACGCTGCTCTTCGGCCGCATGCAGGGCGGGGAGGGCACGGACCGAGTGATGGGCCCGTTGATCAACACGCTGCCGGTGCGGATCGGCGTGGGAGAAGAAGGGGTCGAGGCGGCGGTGCGGCGCACGCACGCCCTGCTGGCGGACCTGCTGCGGCACGAGCACGCCTCCCTGGCGCTGGCGCAGCGCTGCAGCGGCGTGGCGGCACCCGCGCCCCTGTTCACCTCGCTGCTGAACTATCGCTACGGCGGCAGGACGGGGCGTTCGCAGGAGGCGGGGCAGCCGGGGAAGGGCGGGCGGGGCATTCGCGGACAGGAGCGGACGAATTACCCGGTGGCGCTCGCGGTGAACGACCTGGGGGAAGCGTTCTCGCTGACGGCGCAGGTGGCGGCCCCGGCGGATGCGGAGCGGGTGTGCCGGATGATGCACACGGCACTGGAGCGGCTGCTCGAGGCGCTGGAGCTCTCTCCCGGGCGGGCGATCGGGAGCATCGACGTGCTGCCGGAGGCGGAGCGCCGCCTGGTCGTGGAGGAGTGGAACCGCACGGCGGCTGAGTATCCGGCGGACCGGTGCGTCCACGAGCTGTTCGAGGTGCAGGCGGCGCGCACGCCCGGCGCGGTGGCGGTGGTCTTCGAGGATGCCGCGCTGACGTACGACGAGCTGAACCGGAGCGCGAACCGCCTGGCGCACCACCTCCGCGGGCTCGGCGTGGGGCCCGACGCGCGCGTGGCGATCTGCGTGGAGCGCGGCCCGGAGATGATCGCCGGCCTGCTGGCCATCCTCAAGGCGGGCGGCGCCTACGTGCCGCTGGACCCGGCGTACCCCGCCGAGCGGCTGCGCTACATGCTGGAGGACAGCGCGCCGGCGGCGCTCGTCACGCAGTCGTCGCTGGCGGGCACCTTCGCGGGGCTGGACGTCCCGGCGGTCGAGCTCGACGCCCCCGCCCCGGCGTGGGCGGAGGGGCCGGAGACGAACCCCGCGTGCGCGGGGCTCACGCCCGGCCGCCTGGCGTACGTCATCTACACCTCCGGCTCCACGGGGCGTCCCAAGGGCGTGATGGTCGAGCACCGCAGCCTGGTCAACCACACCGCGTGGCAGGCCGCGGCGTTCGGCATCGGCGCGCGCGACACGGTGCTGCAGCGCACGTCGATCTCGTTCGACGCGTCGGTGTGGGAGCTGTGGACGCCGCTGGCCACCGGCGCGCGGATGCTGCTCCTCTCCTCCGACACGGCGAAGGACCCGGACGCCATCGGGCGGGTGATCGGGGAGGGCGGGGTCACCGTCGCGCAGTTCGTCCCGGCCCTTCTCCAGGCGGTCCTCGGCGCGCGTCCCGCGGGCGCCGCGCTCCCCTGCCGGACCCTCTTCTGCGGGGGCGAGCCGCTCCCGGCCGCGCTGGTGGAGGAGGCGCGCGCGGCGGGCGCGGGCGAGGTGGTCAACCTGTACGGCCCCACCGAGGCGACCATCGATTCGACCTCGCACGTGTGCGGCCTGGACGGCCGCGCGCCCTCCATCGGCCGGCCGATCGCCAACGCGCGGATCTACGTCCTGGACCCGCGCGGCGAGCCGGCGCCCGTGGGGGTGGCGGGCGAGCTGCACGTCGGCGGGGCCGGCGTGGCGCGCGGCTACCTGGGCCGTGCCGGGCTCACGGCGGAGCGCTTCGTCGCCGATCCGTTCTCGCCCGGGGCCGGCGCGCGGATGTACCGCACCGGCGACCTGGGCCGCTGGCGGGCGGACGGGACGCTGGAGTTCCTGGGGCGCACCGACTTCCAGGTGAAGATCCGCGGCTTCCGCATCGAGCCGGGCGAGATCGAGGCGGCGCTGCTGGAGCACGCGGGCGTGCGCGAGTGCGCGGTCCTGGCGCGCGAGGACGCGGGCGAGAAGCGGGTGGTGGCGTACGTGGTGGGCGACGTCGAGACGGACGCGCTGCGCGCGCACGTGCGGCGGAGCCTGCCGGAGTTCATGGTCCCGTCCGCGTTCGTCTTCCTGGACGCCCTGCCGCTGACGCCCAACGGCAAGCTGGACCGCAGGGCATTGCCGGCGCCGGAGCTCGCGTCGGCGGGGGACCGGTACGTGGCGCCGCGCACCCCCGTGGAGGAGGTGCTGGCGGAGATCTGGGCGGATGTGCTGCGCCTTGAGCGGGTGGGGGTGCACGACAGCTTCTTCGATCTGGGCGGGCACTCGCTCCTGATCATACGCCTGCTCGCCGACATCCAGGCCACGTTCGACCTGGAAATCTCGATCCGCACCGTGTTCTCGATGCCGACGCTGGAAGCCATGGCGGGAGAGATCGAGCGCAGGATCTACGAAGACGTCTCTACCCTGTCCGAATTCGAGGTCGAGCAGCTGGCCGAGTCCAACCTCGTTGCAGGAGCCTGAGATGGCCTCGGAACAGACGGTCGAGCTTCCGCGCCCGGAGCTTTCTGCCGCCAGGCGCGCGCTCATCGAGGCCAGGCTCCGGGGGCAGGTCCGCTCGTCGGGCATCGTCCCCCGCGCCCAACGCGACGGCGCTCCGCTCTCCTTCGCGCAGGAGCGGCTCTGGTTCCTGGACCGGCTGGAGCCGGGGAGCGCCGTCTACAACATCTCCCTGGCACGGCGCCTGGGGGGTGTGCTGGACGAGTGGGCGCTGGAGCGGTCGCTGGGCGAGGTCGTCCGGCTGCACGAGGCGCTGCGCACCACCTTCCGGGAGGTGGATGGCTCACCGGTGCAAGTGATTGCGCCGTTCGGCGGCTTCACGCTACGGCTCGACGATCTCTCCGGGCTGGCCGACGCGGCTCGCGAGGTGGAGGTGAGGCGCCGTGCCACCGAGGATGCGGTGCTGCCGTTCGACCTCACGGCGGGCCCGCTCTTCCGTGCGGCGCTGCTGCGGCTGGGCGAGGATCACGTGCTGCTGCTCTCGATGCACCACATCGTTAGCGACGGGTGGAGCATGGGGGTGCTCTTCCGCGAGCTGTCGGCGCTGTACGCGGCGTACCGCGAGGGGCGTGAGTCGCCGCTCTCCGAGCCGGCGGTGCAGTACGCCGACTACGCGGTGTGGCAGCGCGAGCACCTGCGGGGCGAGATGCTGGAGCGGCAGCTCTCGTACTGGCGGGAGCGCCTGGCGGGAGCCCCGGAGCTGCTGGAGCTGCCCACCGACCATCCGCGCCCGGCCGTGCAGACGTTCCGGGGGGCGCTCGAGCGGATCGAGCTTCCCGGCGAGCTGCTGGAGCGACTCCGGGCGCTGGGGCGGCGCGAGGGCGCGACGCTGTACATGGTGGTGCTCTCCGCCTTCCAGGTGCTGCTGTCGAAGTACGGCGGGAGCGAGGACATCGTCGTGGGGAGCCCCACCGCGGGGCGGACGAGGAAGGAGGTCGCGGGGCTGATCGGCTTCTTCGTGAACACGCTGGTGCTGCGCGCCGACCTGGGCGGAGACCCGAGCTTCCGGGAGGTGCTGCGGCGGGTGCGGGAGGCGACGCTGGGCGCGTACGAGCACCAGGAGCTTCCCTTCGAGAAGCTGGTGGCGGAGCTGCAGCCGGAGCGGTCCCTGAGCCACTCGCCGCTCTTCCAGGTGGTGTTCACACTGGACGACGACGCCCAGGACGCCGGCGGCGGGCTCGCGGGGCTGAGCGTGCAGGGAATCGGAACGGAGCTCGCGCTCACCGAGCTCGACCTCTTGCTGGAGCTGGCTGCGGGCTCCGACGGGCTGCGCGGCGGCCTGACCTACAGCACGGACCTGTGGGAGGCCGCGACCATGCGGCGGCTCGTGGGCCACTTCACGCGCTTGGTGGAGCAGGCGGCCGCCCACCCGGACGTGCGCATCTCGCGGGTGACGCTGCTGAACGAGGCGGAGCGCCGGCAGGTCGTGGAGGAGTGGAACCGGAGGCCCGTGGAGTACCCCACCGTGGAGTACCCCACGGGTGCCTGCATCCACGAGCTGGTCGCGGCACAGGCGGAGCGCACGCCGGAGGCCCTGGCCGTGGTCTGCGGGGAGGACGCGCTCACCTGCCACGAGCTGGACGCGCGCGCCAACCGGCTGGCGCGCCGCCTCGCGGGGCTGGGGGCCGGGCCGGAGCTCCGCGTCGGCATCTGCCTGGAGCGCTCGGCCGGGATGGTGGTGGCGATGCTGGCCGTGCTCAAGGCGGGCGCGGCGTACCTCCCCCTGGACCCCGCCTATCCGGCCGACCGGCTGGCGTACATGCTGGCCGACTCCGGCGCGCGTATCCTGGTGACGCAGGCCTCGCTGCGCGGCCTGCTCCCGGCGGAGGGCGTGCGGACCGTGCGGGTGGACGTGGACGCGGCGGAGATCGCGGCGGAGCCGGACGTGGCGCCGCGGACGGTGGTCGCACCGGAGAACGCGGCGTACGTCATCTACACCTCCGGCTCGACCGGCCGTCCCAAGGGAGTGGTGGTCACGCACGGGAACGTGGCGAACCTGCTGCCGCGCGCGGTGAGGACCTTCGGCGCGGAGCCGGGGGGCGCCGTGCTCCAGACGGCGTCCATGAGCTTCGATGCTTCGTTGCTGGAGGTGTTCGTGGCGCTGCTCTCCGGGGCAGCGCTGCACGTGGCGGATCGCGAGGTGGTGCTCGCGCCGGAGCGGCTGGGCGCGCTGCTGCGGGAGCGGGAGATCGGGGTGTGGGTGAGCACCCCCGCGCTGCTGGACAGCCTGCCGGAGACCGACTTCCCGGCGCTGCGCGCGGTCAGCACGGGCGGGGAGCGCTGCTCGGCGGAGACGGCGGCGCGGTGGTCGCGCGGGCGGCGGCTGGTGAACATGTACGGGCCGACGGAGACGACCATCTACACCACGGCGCACGCGTGCGCGCCGGGCGTGGCGGAGGCGCCGCCCATCGGCCGGCCGGTGGAGGGCGCTCGCGTCTACGTGCTGGACGCGTGGGGGGAGCCGGTGCCGGTCGACGTGGCGGGCGAGCTGCACGTGGGCGGCGCGGGGGTGGCGCGCGGGTACCTCGGCCGGGCGGGGCTGACGGCGGAGCGTTTCGTCCCGGACGCATTCGGAGGCGAGGCTGGCGGGCGGCTGTACCGCACGGGCGACCGGGCGCGGTGGCGGGCGGACGGGGAGCTGGAGTTCCTGGGGCGCGTGGACGCGCAGGTGAAGATCCGCGGCTTCCGCATCGAGCCGGCAGAGGTGGAGAGCGCCCTCCTGGAGCACCCCGGCGTACGCGAGGCCGTCGTGGCCGCGCGGGAGGCCCCCTCCGGCATCGCTGGCGACCGGCGGCTGGTGGGGTACGTGGTCGCGGCGCCTGGCGAGACCCTCTCTCCCGCCGCGCTCAGGGAGCACGTGAGGGCGCGCCTGCCGGAGCACATGGTGCCGTCGGCCGTCGTGGAGCTGGAGTCGCTGCCGCTGACACCCGGCGGGAAGCTGGACCGGAAGGCGCTGCCGGAGCCGGAGTACGCGGCTGACGCGGACCGGTACGAGGCGCCGCGCACGCCGGTGGAGGAGGTGCTGGCGGGGATCTGGGCGGAGGTGCTGCGCCTGGAGCGCGTGGGCGTGGAGGAAAGCTTCTTCGACCTGGGCGGGCACTCGCTGCTGGCCACGCGCGTGATCTCGCGGGTCCGCGAGCTGTTCGGCGTGGAGCTGCCGCTGCGGGCTCTCTTCGAGGGGCCCACGGTGGCGGAGCTGGCCGGGCGCGTGGAGGAGATGCGCCGCGCCGGCGAGGGTGCCGCCCTCCCGCCGCTCGTTCCCGTCGCCCGGGAGGCGCCGCTGCCGCTCTCCTTCGCGCAGGAGCGGCTCTGGTTCCTGCACCAGATGGAGCCGGAGGGCGCCGGCTACAACATGCCGTTCCCCACCCGCCTGGTGGGAAGGCTGGACGCCGCCGCGCTGGAGCGGGCGCTGGGCGCGTTGACGGAGCGCCACGAGGCGCTGCGCACCACGTTCCGCCCGGTGGAGCAGGGCGCCGTGCAGATAGTGCACCCGGCCGCGCCCGCGCGCCTGCCCGTGCTGGACCTCACCGGGCTCGATCTGCAGGCCCGCGAGGACGAGGCGCGCCGTCTGGCGCGGGAGGACGCGGAGCGCCCCTTCGACCTGGAGCGCGGTCCGCTGCTCCGCGCGACGCTGCTGCGCTTGGCGCACGAGGAGCACGTGCTGCTGCTCGCCATGCACCACATCGTCAGCGACGGCTGGAGCATGGGCGTGCTCTTCCACGAGCTGTTCACCCTCTACGAATTGTTCTCGCTGCCCTCCGGTGCAGAAGGGCGGGCATCGCCGCTGCCTCCGCTGGCGGTGCAGTACGCGGACTTCGCCGTGTGGCAGCGCGGCTGGCTGCGGGGCGAGGTGCTCCGCCGCCAGCTCGACTGGTGGCGGGAGCGGCTGGGCGGCGCGCCCCCCGCACTGGAGCTCCCGACCGACCGACCGCGCCCCGCGGTGGCGAGCTCGCGCGGCGCTTCACTCATGTTCCGCCTTCCCGCCGACGTCACACGTGGGCTCCGCGCTCTCGCCCGGCGCGAGGGTGCCACGCTCTACATGGTGACGCACGCCGCCCTCGACCTGCTGCTCTCGCGCTGGTCGGGGCAGGAGGACCTGGTCGTCGGCTCGCCGATCGCGGGACGCACGCAGGTGGGGACGGAGGGGCTGATCGGCTTCTTCGTCAACACGCTCGCGCTGCG
>DASQLJ010000275.1:0-11831 GCA_035630095.1 Longimicrobium sp. | reverse complement strand
ACTTACGTACTGGCGCACCCGTTCGCGGTGCCTGATGGACGAACCTGAACGTCGGATTTACAGATGCGTGTAGCGGTCCTTTTCGGCGGCACCAGCGCGGAGCGCGACGTGTCGATCGCCAGCGGCGGGCAGGTGGTGAAGGCGCTGCGGGAGGCCGGCCACGAAGTCGTCCCCATCGACACCGCGCGCGGGGCGCTGAGCGCGGCGGAGGAGCAGCGGCTGCTCACCGCCGGCGTCGCCCCCGCGCCGCCGGGCGAGGATGCGCTGGCGATGGTGCGCGGCGGCTCGCAGGGGGCGCTGCTCTCGGGGGCGGGGCTGAACGGCGTGGACGTGGTCTTCCTCACGCTGCACGGGGGGACGGGGGAGGACGGGACGATCCAGGCGCTGCTGGACATGGCCGGCGTGGCGTACGTGGGCAGCGGCCACGCGGCGAGCGCCGTGGCGATGGACAAGGACCTGTCCAAGCGCCTCTTCCGCGCCGCCGGCATCCCCACCGCCGACTGGCTGATGGCGCCGGCGGACCCGGCGCGCGTGGGGGCCGAGCTGGGCTTTCCGCTGGTGGTGAAGCCGAACCGCCAGGGATCGACCGTGGGGCTGACGGTGGTGAAGGCCGCGGGCGAGCTGGAGGCGGCGGTCCAGGAGGCGTTCCGCTACGACGACGAGGTGATGCTGGAGCGCTTCGTCCCCGGCCGCGAGCTGACCTGTGGCGTGCTGGCCGACCAGGCGCTGGCGGTGGGCGAGATCGTGCCGCGCGGCGAGATCTTCGACTACGAGAGCAAGTACCAGCACGGCGGCGCCACCGAGATCTTCCCCGCCGGGCTGACGCCGGAGCTGACGGAGACCGTGCGCGACCTGTCGCTGCGCGCCCACCGCGCGCTCAAGCTGGAAGGCTTCAGCCGCGCCGACTTTCGGCTGGACGCGAACGGCGGCCTCTGGTGCCTGGAGGTGAACACGCTGCCGGGGATGACGGCCACCAGCCTTCTCCCCCAGTCCGCCGCCGCCGCGGGGATCCCGTTCCCCGAGCTCTGCGACCGGATCTGCCGGCTCGCGCTGGAGCGCGCGGCGGGAAGGGCGGCGGGTGATCCGCGGCGGGCGGTGAGCAACTGATACGAGACCTCGAGATTGATTGTGCAAACCCGAGGAGATGTCATCCTGAGCGGCGCCGCTGGACCGACCTTTCACGGCCACCGGTGGATAGCGGCGCCCGAAGGATCTAAAACCATCAGTCCGAGCGACAGGCGGCCTGTCGCTCGGAGGCCGAGTTTAGATCCTTCGGCCTGCGATCGGCCGTTCATTCCGCGATGGCGGTTTGGTCGGCCTCAGGATGACATTCTCCCATCTTCGCGAGGAATGCACAGTCAACCTCCCGAGCTGGTATGAGCCGATCCATCTGCCGATCCTGATCCACACTGAAACGACAGCGGTCCCGCCTCTCGCGTGAGAGACGGGGCCGCGCCGCGCCGGAAGCTTCCGCGCTCAGGCGTGGATTGCCGGGACGCGGGCCGCGCTCAGAGCGTGCCCTTCCAGAGCAGGCGGTTGGGGGTGCCGCTGGCGTTCCCCTTGATGTAGTTGAGCGTGGCGTTGTTCACGATCCAGGAGTGGATGGTGGCCGAGGTCACCTGGCCGAACTGGCCCTTGTACAGCGCGCCCACGCCGGCCGCGAAGGCGCTGGCCTGCGAGGTCCCGCCCACCGTGGCGGTGGTGCCGCCGATCCAGGTGGAGAGGATGTCCACGCCGGGGGCGTAGATGTCCACGCAGCTCCCGTAGTTGCTCCAGGCGGCCCGCCAATCGCCCTGGTCCGACGCGGCGACGGTGATGGCGGCGCTGGCGCTGGCGGGCGACACGTTGCACGCGGAGACGTTGTCGTCGCCCGCGGCCACGGTCACGAACACGCCCGAGCTGGCCAGGTTGTTCACCGCGGTGTTCAGCGCGGTGCTGAGCGGCGCGGTGATCGAGATGTTGGCCACGGCCGGGTTCACGCGGTTCAGGCGCACCCAGTCGACGGCGGCGATCAGGTCGCTCACGGTGCCGAAGCCCTGGCAGTCGAGCACGCGCACGCCCAGCGGCTGCGCGCCCTTCGCCGCGGCGTACGGCGTGGTGGCGGCGATGATCCCGGCCACGTGCGTGCCGTGTCCGAAGCAGTCCTGCCCGTTCCCGCCGAACGCGTCGTACACGTTCACCGCGCGCCCGAAGAACTGCGGATGCGACGTCTCGATCCCGCTGTCGATCACGTACGCGCGGATCCCGCTTCCGCTCACGTTGTAGCTGTAGCTGGCCGAGAGCGGCAGGTTGCGCTGGTCGATGCGGTCCAGCCCCCAGGGCGGGTTCACCTGCGTGGCCGCGGCGCGCGTGGTCTGGTCCTGCTCGACGTAGTCGACGGCCGGGTTGTGCAGGAGGGCGTTGAGCTGCCCCCTGGTAAGCTGCGCCGTGAAGCCGTTGAGCGTGGCGCCGTACACCGCGCGCGGCGTGGCCGACACCGACGCGGCGAGCCCGCGCGCGTCCACGCCGTCCTTGAGCACCACGATGTAGCGCCCCTCCACGCCGCGGCCGACCACGGCCTCGCGAAGGGTCGCGGCGCGCGGGGCCGCGGTGGACGTGATCGTCTCGTCGGAACAGGCCGCCAGCGCAAACGCGCCGAGCAGCAGTCCCATAAAACGGGTGGGCTGCATGATATGAGTCATCCTTCAGGGGTGGGTTGCGGGCCAATCCCGAGAGACGGGTGCCCGTGGATGTATGCCGCAGCCGTCAGGCGGGGCGCATCCGAGACTTGGTGTGCAATAAAAGTGTCGCAAATGAGAATTTACGTCAACCCTGCAAGCCTGCCGCATTCACAGGTCCGGGCGAACCTGACGCGCGACGGACGCGTGGCTGCACAGGAGAGTGGAGTCGTTTCAATATGTTGATATCAAACATTTTGCAATTTTTGTATCTCGCCGGCTACGAGAACTCTGCAGGCAGATATCGAACGGCTGAGGCATGAGGAACAAGAGGATTTCTAAATCTCGAGTTGATAACGTGCGAGTTCTCTAAAAGATCTATACTGTATTCACGCATTCGGGCGGTGTACAGCTCTGGTCCAGCGGGCGGTGAGACGGCGGCGCGAGGCGTGGGTCGCCGTTCGGCGGGCGCGGTGGCGAGGCCCACGGGGCGCGGTGATGCTAGCCCGCCTGTTGCAGTAGCGTCGCGCGACGATGCTCGATTCCACCCTCCCACACGGCGGACCACCGAATGCGCCTTCAGGACAAAGTGATCTTCGTGACCGGCGGCGGCAGCGGGATGGGGCGCGCGGCCGCCGAGTCGTTCTGCCGCGAGGGCGCGCGCGTGGCGGTGGTGGACCTGACGGAGGATGCCGGCCGCCAGGCGGCGGACGAGGCGAAGGCCGCCGGCGGCGACGCCTTCTTCGTGCGCTGCGACGTGAGCAGGGAGGCCGACGTTAAGGCCGCGATCGAGGCCACGACCGAGCGGTGGGGGCGGCTGGACGTGCTCTACAACAACGCCGGGATCATGATGGAGCAGGACCGCTCCGTCATCGACACCGACGAGGCGGTGTGGGACAGGACGCTGGGCGTGAACGTGAAGGGGATCTACTTCTGCTGCAAATACGGCATCCCCCGGATGATCGAGGGCGGCGGCGGGTCGGTGATCAACATCGCCAGCTTCGTGGCGCTGGTGGGGTGCAGCGTGCCGCAGGACGCGTACACGGCCAGCAAGGGCGCGGTGATCGCGCTGACCAGGAGCCTGGCGGTGCAGTTCGGGCCGCAGGGGGTGCGCAGCAACGCCGTGTGCCCCGGCCCCATCGAAACGCCGCTGATGACGGAGTGGCTGCTGAGCGACCCCGCGGCGAAGGAGCTGCGCCTGGCGCGCAACCCCAGCGGGCGCTTCGGCAAGCCGGAAGACATCGTGAACTGCGGGATCTACCTGGCGAGCGACGAGAGCACGTGGACCAACGGCGCCGTGATCGTGCTCGACGGCGGCATCACCAGCAACTACTTCTGAGGGATGCGATTGTGCGCTTCGGAGGCCCCGCGAGCCCCCTCCCCGCGCCTGAGAGCGCTCGCCCTCCCCGCGCTCCGCGGGGGAGGGTGGAGTCCTGTGCTGTTGCAGTTCACCCCCTCCCCCGCGGAGCGCGGGGAGGGGGCCGGGGGGAGGGGACAGCCGCCGCATGCGAAAGAGTCCGTTGTCCTGCTGCCGTGCTGAGGACGCGTAGCCCATGAGCCGCCCCCGCATCGGCCTGGCGCCCTGCTTCCTCCACGCGGACCCGCAGCGGCCCGTGTTCAAGGGGAAGACGCTGCTGTACCTGGAAGAGTCGCTATCGCACTGGCTGCAGCGCGCGGGGGCGCTGCCGCTGATGCTGCCCACCCCCGCCGGCGACATCACGTTGGAGGAGTTGCTGGCGCAGGTGGACGGGCTGGTGCTGCAGGGCGGGTCCGACGTGTGCCCCGGCTCGTACGGCGAGGAGCCGCTGCGGCCCGAGTGGTGCGGCGACCCCGTGCGCGACGCGTACGAGATCGCGCTGGTGCGCGCCTGCATGGCCGCCGACAAGCCGGTGCTGGGCGTCTGCCGGGGGATGCAGGTGCTGAACGTGGCCCTCGGCGGCACGCTCTGGCAGGACCTGACCACGCAGAACCCCGCCTGCCGCACGCACCGCGACTGGGACGTGTACGACGCCCTGTCGCACGACGTGCGCATCGAGCCGGACTCGTGGCTCGCCGCGTGGACCGGCGCGGCGGAGGCGCGGCGCGTGAACAGCGTGCATCACCAGGGCGTGCGCACGCTCGGCGACGGCCTGCGCACCGAGGCCGTCAGCGTGGAGGACGGCGTCGTGGAGGCGGTGCGCTACGATCCCGACGGCGGCGCGGACCCGGACGGCGCCGCGCCGTTCGTCTACGGCGTGCAGTGGCACCCGGAGTTCCAGGCCGCGGACGACACCACCGGCCTGGACGGCCGCCCCGTGCTGGCCGCCTTCCTGCGCGCCGTGGGTCTCCGCCGGTCGAAAATCTGAGCCGCGACGGAGCAAACCGCACTGGCGCACCTGTTCAAGACCGTTCGACACCCGGGAGAAACCCAGCCGGATGCTCCAGATCATCAACCCCGCCAACGGCCGCCTCCTCCAGGAGATGGACGCGGACACCGCAGACTCTCTGCGCCGCAAGGCCGCGGTGGCGCGCGAGTGCCAGCCGGCGTGGGCGGCGCTGCCGGTGGCGGAGCGCGTGGCGTGCGCCCGCCGCTTCGGCGAGCTGCTCGAGGCGGAGAAGGGCGCGCTGGCGTCCACGCTCACCAGCGAGATGGGGAAGCCGCTCCAGCAGTCCGTCAACGAGCTGAACGCGATGGCCGCGCGCATCGACTTCTTCGTCCGAAACACGGAAGCGGCGATCGCGGACGAGGTGGTGCAGCGCGAGGACGGCGGCGGCGAGGAGCGCATCCGCTGGGAGCCGCTCGGCGTCGTCGCCAACATCAGCGCGTGGAACTACCCGTACTTCGTGGGGAGCAACGTCTTCCTCCCCGCGCTGCTCACCGGGAACGCGGTGCTCTACAAGCCCAGCGAGTTCGCCACCCTCACCGGCCTGGCCATCGCCGACCTGCTGTACCGCGCCGGAGTGCCGCGCGAGGTGTTCGCCTGCGTGATCGGCGGCGGCGAGGTGGGCGCGCACCTGCTGGAGCAGCGGATCGACGGCGTCTTCTTCACCGGCAGCTACGGCACGGGGCGGACGATCGCGGAGGCGGTCGCCGGGCGGCTGATCCGCGTGCAGCTGGAGCTGGGCGGGAAAGACCCGGCGTACGTCTGCGACGACGTCGACGTCCCCGCCGCGGCGGCGGCCGTGGCCGAGGGCGCCTTCTACAACGCCGGCCAGAGCTGCTGCGCGGTGGAGCGCGTCTACGTCCATCGCGACATCGCCGGCGAGTTCACCGACGCCTTCGTGGACGCGGTGCGCGGCTACGCCGTGGGCGACCCGATGGACCCGGCCACCTTCGTGGGCCCGCTCGCGCGCAAGGCGCAGATCGAGGTGCTCCAGGCGCAGGTGGACGACGCCGTGCGCCGCGGCGCCACCCTGCTGTGCGGGGGAAAGGCGGTGGAGGGAGACGGATACTTCTACGAGCCGACCGTCCTAGCGGGCGTGACGCACGAGATGCGGATCATGCGCGAAGAAAGCTTTGGCCCGGTGATCGGCATCATGCAGGCGGGGGATGACGACGAGGCCGTGCGGCTGATGAACGAGACGGAGTACGGCCTCACCGCCGCCGTCTACACCCCCGACCGCGGCCGCGCCGAGCGCGTGCTGTCACGGGTGGACGCGGGCACCGTCTACTGGAACTGCTGCGACCGCGTCTCCCCGCGGATGCCATGGACCGGCCGCCGCCACTCCGGGATCGGGTCGACGCTGGGGACGGTGGGGATCCGCGCCTTCGTGCAGCCCAAGTCGTGGCATTTCAACCCGACGTGCGGGACGGCGTAGGGGCTCGCGGTGCTCCGGACGGCCCGCGGGGCCCCCTCCCCGCGCCTGAGAGCGCTCGCCCTCCCCCGCTTCGCGGGAGAGGGTGAAAGGTCGGCGTGGCGCGCGGCTCCCGGTGCAGTCTCACCCTTTCCAGTGTCGCGGGAACACGGTGAAAAGCCGGCGTGACGCGCCCCCGTCGTTGCCTTCCCCCCTCCCCCGCGGAGCGCGCGCGCGGAGCGCGGGGAGGGGGCCGGGGGGAGGGGGCGGCCGCCGCATGCGCCACACTTCTTCTCCGCTCTCAATCCTCCCGAGATCCCCTACCGCCCCGTCCCCCGCGACTCCGGCGTCGTCAGCAGCGGATACGGGTTCAGGTCGCGGCCGCGCCACCAGCGGTTCGGGTCCGTCACCGTGTACACGCCGAAGTGCAGGTGCGGCGCCGAGGCCTGCGCGTTCCCGGTGTGGCCCACGTAGGCGATCACGTCGCCCTGGCGCACCAGGTCGCCCTCCTTGATGCCGGCGCGGTAGCGGCTCAGGTGGGCGTAGAAGTAGATGGTGCGGCCGTCCATGTCGCGCTGGTAGAGCGAGATGCCGCCCAGGCCGCTGCTGTCGCGCTTGACGATGGTGCCCGTGGCCGCGGCGAGCACGGGCGTGCCCTCGCGCGCCATGATGTCCACGCCCAGGTGCCCGCGCCCGCCGGACCGCGCCGCGCCGTACGTGTCGCGCAGCTCCTGCCGCCGCACCCCCGCCACCGGCACGGCCAGCCGCGGCGACTCGGCCACGGTGCGCGTGTCGCGCGCGCGGAAGCCCACCACCAGCTCGCGGCCAGAGGCAACCAGGTAGATCACCAGCGCCAGCCCCACCGCCGCCTCGGTGAGCGCCACCGCCACCATCGCCCCCAGCCAGGTGATCCGGATGCGCATCGCTTCCCGTCTTCCGTGGGTGATTGGGAAGATGGGAAGGGCACGAAGCGAGCCGACGCGCTCAGCCCCGCCGGCTCCTGCGCGCGAGCCAGAGGATGAGCGTGAGCGCGCCGAAGACCAGGAAGCCGAACACCACCGCTTCGATCGGCACCATCACCCTGGCGAACGACTTCGCCCAGAGGCACCGCGCCGAGTCCGGCGCGCGGCAGGCCAGTCCCAGCCGCGCCAGCGCCACCCCCGTCCCCACCACCAGCGACAGCCCGAAGCGGATCAGCGTCGGCCACGGGTTGTCGCCGGGCGGCCGCTCGTCGCGCGGCGTCACTCGCCGCAGTCGAACGGGATCGTGGCGGTGACCGGCGTGGACGGCTGCTGGCCCTGGATGCGCGCGGAGAGGCGGACACGGCGGCAGCCCGTGCCGTACAGCCAGAAGCCCACGTGGGTGTGGCCCGCGGCGTTCAGCACGCTGGTCTCCTCCGCGCGCTGGAAGGTGGTGCGGCCGTTCTCGGTGACCGTGAGCTCCACCTTCCGCGCTGGCACGTAGCTCCCGCCCTCGCCGCGCACGTCGGCCACCACCAGCGTGGCGCTGGACGCGCCGCCGGACGCGCCTTCGCCGATCGGCGTGTTCCACAGCACGGCGGGCCGCGCGATCAGGTCTCGCGAGAACGTCCCCTTGTCGCTGTAGAACAGCATCGCGCGCAGCGACAGGCGGTACGGCGGCGGCGTGGCCTCGCGCTGCGCGTACGAGGCGCCGGCGGCGGCGAGCGCCAGCACCGGCACGGCGGCGAAGAGGATGCGGCGGTCGATCATCGGCGGTGGGGTGTGCGGGTGGACGGCTCAGGACGCGGCGGCAAGGCGCTCCAGCGCCTCGTGCGCGGCGGCGAAGTGGGCGCGGCGCTCCTGGCAGGCGGCGGCGCTGGGCATGTGCTCCTGGTGGAAGGAGACGGTGGTGCCGGCGGCGGCGGGGATCACGCGCACCTGGATGGTGGAGGCGCGCGGCCACCCCTTCGGCTGCCAGGTGAGGCGCACGTGGCTCTCCGGCTGCACCACGCGCACCTCGCCGGTGGAGCCGTCCGCCAGCGTGTAGGCGTGCCCGGGCTCCCACGCCACGCGCCCACCGTCGCCCAGCCACGCGCGCACGCCCGCGAGCGAGGTGATCAGCCGCCACGCCTCCGCCAGGCCGATCGGCAGCGTGCGCCGCATCCCCACCTGGAAGCCCGTGTCGCGCGTCTGGCCCACCACGCGCCCACCGCTCCGCTCCGGCATCGTCATCCTCCGTCCTTTCGGCCTTCTACGTAGTCGATACCGTGGCCGCCCGCGTCTGTTGACGGCAACCAGAGTGCCGCTTTCCGCGGCCGCTGCAACATAGGCTCGCTCAGTTGCGGCGAAAGATCATCAGCTCAACGACGTAGGGCTCGCCCTCCAGGGGCGGCGTGGCGCCGGGCCGGGTGTAGAACGACTTCGAGAGGAAGACCTCGAGCTGGGCGTCGCCGCGGAGCTGGCGCCGGTCGCCCACGCGAAGCACCAGTGTATCGCCGGCGTACACCACCTGGAGCGGCGCCACGCTCCGCTCGTCCTCGGGCTCGAGCTGTCGGATCGCCAGGGGGAGCTCTTCGAACGTGCGGCTGTACGGGCTGTTGGATCCGTCGCTGAATAGAAAGTCAGTCCAGTCTGTGCTATTCTGTGCGCTTCCGACGACTTTCATCCTCCTTGGTCGCGCGAAGCGCGGTGGAAGACTCAGGTGGAAGAGCACGGGGGCGTTCCGCGCGCCGATGAGGATCTCGGACCGGATCGATCCGTCCTTCATCTCGTTGCGGAATATCAGCGGCACCGTTCTGCCAGCCACCTCCAGCCGTTGATCGCCGGGAGGACGGTGGATGCGGCGAGGAGCAGGGCGATGCGGAGGATGCCGATGCGTGCGGGGATGCGCGAGCATTCGTCCAATCCGCGTCCGCCGCGACCACTCGATGCTTCACGACCCTTGTATCCGCGCCGGGCGCGGTCTACCGTTCGCCACCGGCCTGCCTCCTCCCGCGTCTCCATCCCCTCTCCGCGCGCTCTTCCGCCGTCCCACGCACGCAGCGCCGGCTCCACGGTTCGTGTCATCGCCCCACACCCGGCCAGGTATCCCCATGCACTCCGCTCACCCGATGCGCGCGGCGGCGCTCGCCGTCGCCATCGCCTGCATCCTCCCCGTCCAGGCGCACGCGCAGGTGGCGCTGCGGTGGTACGATTACGTCGATCCCCCCACCGTCTCGTCGCGCAACCACCTGCTGAGCACCACGCTCACGGCCGCGCCGGCCCGGGTGGCGCTCGAGGGCGCGACGTTCACGGCGAACCTCTACCAGGGCTCGCTGATGCCGCCGGTGCTGAAGCTGGAGCCCGGCGACACGCTGATGGTGCGGCTGGCGAACGCCATCGACACGATGCTGTACGATTCGGCCGGCCGCGGCGGGCAGACCAACCTGCACTTCCATGGCTTCGCGGTCTCGCCGAAGGCACCGGCCGACGACGTGCTCCACGTGCACGTGCCGGTGGGCGGCGCGTACCAGTACCGCATCGAGCTTCCCCGCGATCACGCGCAGGGGCTGTTCTGGTACCATCCGCACTCGCACCCCGGGAGCTACGACCAGGTGAAGGCGGGGCTGTCGGGCCCCATCAGCATCGGCGATCCGCGGCGCCGGTTCCCGCAGTTCGCCGGCGCGCGCGAGATCTACCTGATGCTCAAGTTCTTCCAGCCCGACGGCGACACCGAGGTCGTGGTGGTGAACGGGCTGCCGCGGGTGGAGCTGCCCAGGATGCGGGTGGGGCAGGCGCAGTTCTGGCGCATCGCCAACATCGCCGCCGAGCGCTACTTCCGGCTGCGGGTGGTGGACCCGGCGGGCGACTCGGTGCCCTTCCAGGTGCTGGCGCGCGACGGCAACGTGGTGGCCTTCGGCGACCCGGTGATGATCGACCAGGCGCTGCTGGGCGCGGGCCAGCGCGCCGAGATCATCGTGCGCGGGCGGCGGCCGGGCTACTACACGCTCGTGGCCACCGACTTCGTGCGGCAGGTGCACGAGCCCGACACGCGGAACCCGCTGCTCGTGGACGGCGCCGCCGTGCTGGCGCGGGTGCTCGTCGAGCCCGCGCTCCCGGGCGAGGCCGCCGTGGCCGCCGCGAGAGGCGGAGACCCGGACGAGGCGCGGGTGATCCAGGCGCTGGTCGCCGCGCGCCCCGACTCGATGATCCGCGACAGCATCGAGTTCCAGATCGACCGCAACGGGCCAGATGTCCTGTACCCCATCGACAGCGTGACCTACGACCCCGGCGTGGTGACCCGGCGCTTCGTGATGGGGCAGACCTACGTCTGGAGGATCAAGAACTCGAGCCAGAGCTGGCACACCTTCCACCTCCACCAGACCGACTTCCTGGTCGATTCCATCGGCGGGCAGGCGATGCCGCGCGACTACCGGCTGGACACGGTGAGCGTGCCCCCGTGCAGGGCTTACGGCACGGACGCCACCTGCCTGCGCGGCCAGGAGGGCGTCTCGGTGATCCGCTTCACGTACGAGCGCCCGGAGACGGTGGGCGAGTTCGTCTTCCACTGCCACATGCTCTTCCACCAGGACAACGGGATGATGGCCAACGTGATGCTCGGCCCCGCGCCACCAGCCGCGGCCGGCGGCGGAACCGCGCACCGGCACTGAGCGGCGGGCTCGCCGGCGACGGCATCTACGGATTCTGGTAGGATGACGGGGGACGGCACGCACGCCGTCCCCCGCGCGTTTCCAATCCCCACCTGTTTCGTCCCCATGCGCCGCCTCGCGCGCGCCTGCGCCCGACTGTACGTTGTCGGGCTCGGACGGAGGATCGACGGCACCCACCTGGGAACGGGAGGCACATGATGGACACCGTGGTCGGAGACCTGCGCTACCCGGTGGGAAAGTGGACGCGCCCGGACGACGTTTCCGTGGCGCAGCGGGCCGAGTGGATCGGCGAGATCGCGGCGATGCCGGCGAAGCTGCACGCGGCCGTGGACGGGCTCACCGAGGAGCAGCTCGACACCCAGTACCGCCCCGGCGGCTGGACGGTGCGGCAGGTGGTGCACCACGTGCCCGACAGCCACATGAACGCCTACATCCGCATCAAGCTGGCGCTGACCGAGCCCGTCCCCGCCATCAAGACGTACGAGGAAGCCGAGTGGGCGATGCTCCCCGATTCGCGCGACACGCCGATCGAGACGTCGCTGACGCTGCTGGACGCGCTGCACGAGCGTTGGGTGCTGCTGCTGCGCGCGATGGCGCAGGAGCAGTGGGCGCGCACCCTCCTGCACCCGCAGTGGGGCGAGGTCCGGCTCGACCACATCCTGAGCCTGTACGCCTGGCACAGCCGGCACCACGTGGCGCACATCACCAGCCTCCGCGAGCGCGAAGGCTGGTAGGGAACCGCAGGGGATAGGGAATGGGGGACAGGGGACAGGGGACAGGGGACAGGGGAC
>DASQLJ010000274.1:0-2371 GCA_035630095.1 Longimicrobium sp. | reverse complement strand
CCCTCATCCCCCGGCCCCTTCTCCCGAACTGCAGGAGAAGGGGGGAACGGCAACGGCGACGGCAACGACCTGCGGTTCACCTCTCCCGCAGTCTGGGAGAGGTCGAAAAAAGAAAAAAGGCGATTCGGCAGTTTGAATCGCCTTTTTTCTTTTTTCGGGTGAGGGCTCCAGCCGCGGCCGCAGCGATGCCGGTCGAGTCGAGACGCCTACCGCGGCACCAGGACGTGGATCCCGCCGGGGACGGCGCGCACGGTGAGCGGGGTCTCGCCCAGCGGCTCGCCGTCGGTCTCGGTGACCACGGGGGGGTCGCTCTCCACGGTGATGTCGCGGGCCTGCAGGTAGATCATGCGCTCGTCGCCGGCGTACATCTGGCGGTACATGCGCCACACCATGCGCGCCGCGTGGCTGCGGGTGCGCGGCGCGAAGATGCACAGGTCGAGCTTGCCGTCGGTGTGCGTGGCGCGCGGGGCGATGCGCACGTTGAACGCCTGCGGGTTGGTGACGATCATCCCCATGTTCGCCGCCAGCACCACCGCGGCCTCCATCTCCAGCGTCTCGCCGTCGGCGGTGATGCGGTAGCGCGTGGTGGGCGGCGTGGCGCTCACCTTCAGCGCGGCGTAGATGTAGGCGCCGAAGCCCCAGCGGTCCTTGAGCTCGCGCGTGGCCAGCTTCACCACCGCGGCGTCCCACCCGGTGCCGGCGGCCACGGCGAAGTAGCGCCCGTTCACCACCTGCCCCAGGTCCATCGCCACCGTGATGCCGTTCACCACCACGTCCACCGCCGCCTCGATCCCGCGCGGGAGCCCCAGGTTGAACGCCACCTGGTTGCCGGTGCCCTTGGGCACGATCCCCAGCGGCACGCCGGTGCCCGCCAGCCCGGTGATCACCTCGCCCACGGTGCCGTCGCCGCCCACCGCCACCACGGCGCGGTAGCCCTGCTCGGCCGCCTCGCGCGCGAAGCGCTCGGCGTCGCCCGGGCCGCGCGTCTCCACCACGTCGAAGGCGGAGCGGCGCACGGCGAAGGCGCCGGCCAGCAGGCGCAGCACGCGGTTGGTGTCGGCCTGGCCCGCCACGGGGTTGAGCACCACCAGGTTGCGGCCGGCGTAGGCGCCCACCCGGTGAGGCTCCAGCACGGCGGTGGCGTCGAGCCGGTCTAGCGAAGGGTCCATTCGTCGCGCTTGGCCTCTCGGCTCTCCCATTCCTGCCGGGCCTGCTCGTACCCGCCGCGGCCCATGATCCCGTAAGTCAGCTGCTTACCCAGTTCCACCCCCGGCTGGTCCATCGGGTCGATCCCGTAGAAGAAGCCGCTGTACACCGTGGCGATCTGCAGCAGCATCATCAGCCCGCCCAGCGAGTGCGCGTCCACGCGCGGCAGCTCGATCGTCAGGTTCATCCGCCCGCGCTTCGCCAGCGCCGCCTCCGTCGCCAGCCGCTCGGTGTTCAGCAGCTCGTTCAGCGTGTGGCCGCCCAGGTAGCCCAGCTCGGCCAGGTCGCCGTGCAGGCCGGGGATGGTGATGTCCACGTCCTGCTCGCGCACGGCCAGGAAGGTGATCGTCTTGTCGAACGGACCTTCCACGTACGCCTGCACCTGCGAGTGCTGGTCGGTGGCGCCCAGCGCCTTCACCGGCGTGGGGCCGGTGAACACGTCCTCGCCGCCGCGGCTCTTCCGTTTCCCCAGCGACTCGGCCCAGAGCTGGCGGAACCAGTCGGCGATGTCCTTGAGCGGGTCGCTGTAGGGCATCATCACCTGCACGTTGGCGCCCTTCTCGGCGAACGCCAGGTACTGCAGCGCGGCGAAGAGCGCGGCCGGGTTGGCGCGCAGCTCGTCGGTCTCGCAGCGGGCCACCATCTCCCGCGCCCCGGCCAGCAGCGCGGCCACGTCGACGCCCACCAGCGCCGCCGGCAGCAGCCCCGCGGCGGACAGGACGCTGAAGCGGCCGCCGACGGACGGCGGGATCGGGAGCGTGGCGATCCCCTCGGCGTTGGCGATCTGGCGGAGGACGCCCTTCTCCGGGTCGGTGGTGAAGAGCAGGTGGCCCACGTAGCCGTCGCCCAGCGCCTGCTGCAGCCGGTCGCGCACGATCAGGTACTGGCTCATCGTCTCGGCCGTGCCGCCGCTCTTCGACACCACGTTGAAGAGCGTGCGGCGCACGTCGAGGCGGTCCAGGAAGGGGCCGATGGTGGCGGGGTCCACGTTGTCGAGCACGTAGAGCCGCGGGTAGAACTCGCGTTCCTCGTCGTCCAGCTCGTTCCAGAAGGGGTGCAGCAGCGCGGTGCGCAGCGCGATCGTCCCCAGCGCCGACCCGCCGATCCCCAGCACCACGATGGTGCTGAACGTCTGCCCCAGCCCGGCCGCGAAGGTCTCGATCTC
>DASQLJ010000273.1:0-6488 GCA_035630095.1 Longimicrobium sp. | reverse complement strand
AGGTCGAGGTACTCGTCGCGCTTGGCCTCGGCCTCGGCGAGCGGGTCCTGGGGAGCCGCCGCCTCCTGCTGCTCGGGCGCCTGGGGGTAGTCGGTCACCAGGCGCAGCAGCTCGGAGCTGGCGGTGAGGTACTCTTCCGTGTGGATGTGCGACTTGCCGAGCGCCAGCAGCGCGCCGGGCATGCGCGGGTCGCCGGCGGCGTTGGCGTCGACCCAGCGCTTGAGCAGGTCGGCGGCGCGCAGCCAGCGCTCGTCGCGGTACGCGGCCATCCCACGCACCAGCGCGATCTCGGGCGTGATCGGCGCTTCCTTGCGGAAGACGGCGCAGGCGGACAGGGAAACGGCGATGAGGAGCGCGGGGAGAGCCCGGCGCCCGAAGCGATGTATGGTCATGTGGCCCGAGTACCCCGCCGGGCGGGGGCTTGTTCATTCTCGTTTTCCACACGCCGGAAGGGCGCGTGGAGCAAACGGCTCGCAAGCCGCGCGCCGCGCCGGCGCTGCCGTTTCGGCGGCGGCGCGGGGCGGGCGCGGCTCATTCCGTCAGGTGCTTCCCGTGGGACCGCCAGTGTGGCGCGAACCAGATATCAAGTCCTCAGTCCCAGGTCCTCAGTCCCCGCGGCCCTGGTTCCTGCGTCCCCGAGCACACGGGACTCATACGGAGTCCGAAAAGCCGGTGCCTCGACCGTCGCCGGAAAAGACGGATGCGGGCGTGTCCCTCCGCTGCGCTCCGGGCCGGGCTTCGCGCGCCGTAGGCAACGATACCGCCGTTGCCAACGGCGCCGAGCCGCCGGCGCGCCAGGGCCCTGCTCGTTCCCGCGGCGCCGGACGCGGGCGCGCCGGCGTCTCGGCCCTGCGGGCGCGAATCCCTCACGCAATCCGCTCGCGGAACGGAGTTCGTGAGATCCGTGTCGGACTTCGACATCGGTCTCAGCTCGCCGGCCCGGCCTCGCGCTGGCGCTCCAGCATGCCCAGGAACCCGGAGATCTGCGCGTTGTCGGGCTGCTGCTGCTCGCAGCGGCGCCATTCGCGCTCGGCGTCGTCCAGCCTCCCCGAGCGGTAGAACGCCAGGCCCAGGTTGGCGCGCGCGGCCACGAAGCTGGGCTTCTCGGCGAGCACCGTCTCCAGCTCGCCCACGGCGTCGTCGGTGCGGCCAAGCTCGATCAGCGTGCGCGCCAGCTTGTTGCGGATGTCCATGAACTGCGGGCGCAGCGCCGCGGCCTTGCGGTACTCCTCGAGCGCCTCCTCGCCCGCGCCGGCGCCCGCGTAGGCATCGCCCAGCTCCGCGTGCATGTTGGCCAGCCGCGCGGCCGCCGCGCTGGGAAAGCGCTGCCCGCCGGTCTTTTCCTCGTCGGCCAGGGCGGCGCGCTCGAAGCTCTCGCGCGCCTCGTCGGTGCGGCCCAGGTCGTTGAGCGTGATGGCGCGGTTCACGTGCGCCTCCACGTACCCCGGGTTGAGGTCGGTGGCCCGGCCGAACGCCTCCAGCGCCTCCTCGGGCCGGCCCACCATCGACAGGCAGAGGCCGATCAGGTTCTGCACGTCGGCGAAGCCGGGGTGCCGCTCGGCCACCGCCTGCAGGTCTTCGAGCGCCGCGACGTAGGCGTTGCGCGCGATGCTCTCCTTCGCGCGGGCGATCATCTGCTCGACTGCCGGGTCCAGCGGCATGGCGTGTCCTTGAGAGCGGTGCGCGGCGAATCGCGGCAAGTATAGACCGGGGTGCCCCGAGCGGCAACCCGGACGCGCCGAACGGCCCCGCCTCGCACCGCGAAGCGGGGCCGCCCCGTCGATCCGTCGATCGGCCAGTGGGTCGATCCCTCGATCAGCAGACAAACGCTTGCGTGAGGGATTCGCGCCCGGAGGGCCGAGACGCCGGCGTGCCCGCGTCCGCAGCCGCGGAAACGAGCAGGGCCATGGCGCGCCGGCGGCTCGGCGCCGTTGGCAACGGCGGTATCGTTGCCTACGGCGCGCGAAGCCCGGCCCGGAGCGCAGCGGAGGGACACGCCCAAATCCGGCTCTTCCGTCGACCGCCCCGGCCCCGGCTTCCCCGCGATCCGTCTTATATCAGACCGGCTGGGTCCAGGTGGGCCCGCCCGCCGCCTCGAACTCGTCCGCGAGCCGCTGCGCGGTGCGCGCCAGCCAGGCCCCCGCGGGGAGCGCCGCCGCCAGGTTGGCCGACCGCCAGGCCGCGCGGCCCACCGACGCGACCCGGGGCGCGGCCCGGTCGAGCCGCGAGCCGCCCGCGTAGCCGCGCGAGATGGCGCTGACGTGCGAGCCGTACCAGAGGCGGCCGTACTCGCCGTTCCCCTCGCTGAGGGAGAAGAGCGTGCGGCCGAGCGCCAGGAGCAGCGCCTCGGGCGGGTGGTAGCGCCGGGTGAGCTGGTACAGCAGGTACGCGGCGGCGGCCTCGCGCCGGAAGCCGTCGCGCGGCGCGCCGGCCGCCACCCCGCGCGCCATCGCCAGCATCCGCGCGGGGAGGCGTCCGTGCGGGTGCGCCGCGCAGCGCCGCGCCACGTCGTCCAGCTCCTCGTCCGCGCACCACGCCACCGCGGCCGACGCCACGCGCACGTCGCGCAGGACGCCGCGCCGCTCGGGGTGGTGCAGCGTGCCGTGCAGCAGCACGTGCCACAGGTGGTTCGCGGCGGCCATGCGGAAGAGGCCCGGCACCGGGAGCGGCACCGCGCCCGCCCACGGATCGCCCTCCAGCCGCGGCGCCAGGTCGAAGTGCAGCTCGACCAGGATCTGCCCGTCCCTGGTCCGCGGCGCCATCTCGTGCCGGTTCGGCGCGGCGGGGTCGAAGTCGGGGCCCTCGTGCGTGTACCCCGCCGCGTCCATGTCGGCGGCCAGCGGGTGGGCGTGCTCGGGCCGCACCAGCACGTCCAGGTCGCGGACGTCCACCTCGCAGGCGCCGCCGAGGACGGCCGCGCCGCCCTTCAGCACCACGCCGGTCCATCCGCGCGCCCGGAGGAGCCGCGCCACCTGCGCGGCCTCGTGCCGCAGCGAGAGCGTGTTCACCGTCTCGCCCACGCCCCCCCGCTCCAGCGCGCCGCGCGCGGGCTCCGCGAGCGACTCCAGCAGGTCCGCCCCGAGCGCCTGGCGCAGGAGGTGGGCGCAGCGCTCCACCGCCAGGAACACCGCCCACGCCTCCGCCGGGGCCGCGGGCGGCGGCGCCACGCGGCGCCCCGACAGCGCGTCCAGCGCCCATTCGCGCAGCCGCAGCGCGTCGGCCGCGGCGGCGTGCATCGCCGGGCGGCTCACGCGGCGCTCGGGCGCGCGAGCGGCGGCGTGTCGACCGGACACGCGGCGGCGATCGATGGAAGGGTAGCGTTCATCGCCCTGGAAACGGAAGACGCCCGACGGCGCGCGAGGCGGGTCGGGCGGTGGGCCGGGGTGGTCGCCGGCGGAGCCGGACGCACGAACGCCCGCGGGAGCGATCCCGCGGGCGTGGTGTCGCTCAGGCCGCGGCCGCGCCTCGCGCCGCCTCGGAGGAGCCTCGCCCGCCCACCGAAACGCCCTTGAAGAGCAGCGCCGGCTGGGGCGAGCGGGCCACGTCGTGCACCGCCTCGGCCACGCGCTCCAGCTCGGCCTGCGTGAGGTTGGAGCCCGAGGGAAGGCACAGGCCGGTGCTGAACAGCTCCTCCGACACCTGGCCGCCCACCGTGGGGTAGCCGGCGAACACGGGCTGCAGGTGCATCGGCTTCCACAGCGGCCGCGCCTCGATCCCCCGCGCTTCCAGCACCCGCCGCACCGCGTCGGGGGTGGCGCCGAAGGCGGCGGCGTCGATGGTGATGCAGGTGAGCCACCGGTTGTGGCGCCCCCAGGGGGCCTCGGGCATGAAGCCGATCCCCGGGAGCTCGCCGAGCGCGGCCTGGTAGAAGTCGAAGTTGCGGCGGCGCGCGGCGACGCGATCCTCCAGCACCTCGAGCTGCGCCACGCCGATGGCGGCGAGCACGTTGCTCAGGCGGTAGTTGTAGCCGACCTCGGAGTGCTCGTAGTGCGGGGCCACGTCGCGCGCCTGCGTGGCGATCTTGCGGGCGTGGTCGATGAGCCCCGCGTCGTCCGACACGAGCATCCCGCCGCCCGAGGTGGTGATGATCTTGTTCCCGTTGAAGGAGAAGATCCCCGCCTTGCCGAACACGCCCGGCGCGCGGCCGCGGTAGCTGGCGCCCAGCGCCTCGGCCGCGTCCTCGATCAGCGGCACGCCGTGGCGCTCGCACGCCTCCACGATCGGGTCGAGGTCGGCGCACTGGCCGTACAGGTGCACCACCACCACCGCCGCGGGGAGCCGCCCGGCGCGGGCGCGCCGGTTGAGCTCCTGCGCGAGCAGCTCGGGGTCCATGTTCCACGACGCGCGCTCGCTGTCCACGAACACCGGCGTCGCGCCCAGGTACAGCAGCGGGTTGACCGTGGCCGCGAAGGTGAAGGTGCTCGCCAGCACCTCGTCGCCCGCGCCGATGCCCAGCTCCATGAACGCCAGGTGCAGCGCCGCCGTCCCCGACGACAGGGCCAGCGCGTGGCGGGCGCCCACCAGCGCGGCGAACTCCTCCTCGAAGCGCGCGACGAACGGGCCCAGCGGGGCGACCCAGTTGGAGGCGAACGCTTCGCGGGTCAGCACCTCCTCACGGCCGCTCATGTGCGGCGGCGACAGGTAGATCTGGCGGGGAGGCGTATTCATCTGCTCACTACTGAAATCGGTGGCGATGTGCGGCCGGGTGCGCGCTGCGGTTCGCGCGACGTGGGCGCCGGGCCGGCGCTGCTGCATTCAAGGACCCGTCGAGATCCGGAAAGCCGACGACGGAGCGCGGAAGTGGAGCGGGGCAAGGGCGTGAGGACCGAAGAGCGGAACAGGGGCCGCGCGCCCGCCGGGAGCGGGACCCGCACGGCCTTCCCCACGGCAACATAAGGGCACCATATCGGTTTGAACAGACCCGCGGCGGATTGCGCCGTCTCGTTCTGGATACCAGCTTTAGCCACGTTCGTTCCTTCTTCCGTTCAGCCATGCATTTGCAACAAAACACCTCCCCCGCCGACGAGGCGCTGCGCCTGCGGCGGTGGGCGCTGCGCGTGCTCCGCGAGCACGCGCCCGGCGCCGAGCCGCCCCCCGCGACGGCCGCGGGGTGGTCCACCTTCCTGCAGGTGGAGCGCTGCGCGCTGGCGGCGGCGGCGGCGGTGGGGCCGCGGCGGCTGCGCGACCCCGCGCTGGCCACGCTGCGCGCGCGCGCGCACGTGGAAGCGCAGCGGGTGCTCTCGGCCCGCGCGCAGCTGGCGCGGGTGGGCGCCGCCGCGGAGCGCAACGGCTGGGCGCTGGTGGTGCTGAAGGGCGCGGTGCCGCTGCTGGCCCGGCACGACGCGCCCGACCTGATGGACATCGACTTCTGGGGCTCGCCGGAGCACGCCCACGCGCTGGCGGCGTGGCTCGACGCCTCGGGCTTCGCGCCGGAAGGGAAACCGGCCGCTCACCGGCTGGCGGTGCGCACGGCCCCCGAAACGCTTCCCGTCGAGATCCACACCGCGGTCCCCGGCCTCCCCTCGGACGGCGCCGAGTGGGGGCGGCTGCGGCGGGCGGGCGCGCTGTGGACGCTCGCGCCGGCCGACCACGCCTGGCACCTGCTGGTGCACGCCACCGAGCAGCACCTGGAGCGCCGCGGGCGGATCCGCGAGCTGCTCCTGCTGCGCCTGGCGCTGGACGACTGCGACGAGGAGGCGATGGACGCGCTGCGGCTGCGCGTGCGTTCGGCCACCCGCCCCGCGGCCATGCTGCGCCAGATGGAGATGGCGGCGCGGCGCGGCCCCGGAACCGGGGCGCCGGAGGACCTGTTCGGGCTGACGGCGGCGTGCGGCTACATCCTCACCGCGCGGAGGCCGCGCGCGCCCGCCGCGATGGTGTCGGCGGCGTGGCGGTCGGCGCTGGGGGTGGTGTCGCGGCGCGAGGGCGGCGGCACCGAGCTGGGCGGGACCACGCTCGGCCTTCCCTCGGCCAACCCGGCGCTGGCCCTGCTCCGGCGCGTGGCGCCGCGGGCCGAGCGCCAGGCCCGCCGCGCCGTCCGCCACCTCCCCGAGTGGGCGATGGCGCCCGCCGGGCGGCTGCTCGCCGCGGCGGCGGTCCGCGCGGTGGACCGGCTGCGGGATGCCGCTGAATCTCCCTGATCGGCCCGCGCCCGCAAGCGTCGGGGGACGAACGGCGCCCCGCGGAAGCGGAACGCCGTGATTCGCGGGACCGTTTTTCCTCGCCCCCGTCGCGCGGAGACCCGGACGTCCACCGCCGGCCCCGCGCTTCAGCGACCCGTGACCCACCGTCGCCAACGACGGTGAACGGAACGCGATGATTCGCGTGAGGGATTCGCGCCCGAAGGGCCGAGACACCGGCGCGCCCGCACTTACCTTCGGATCCCAGGCGAGGCTGGCGCGCCGGGGGCTCGGCGCCGTTGGCAACGGCGGTATCGTTGCCTACGGCGCGCGAAGCCCGGCCCGGAGCGCAGCGGAGGGACACGCCCG
>DASQLJ010000272.1:0-9376 GCA_035630095.1 Longimicrobium sp. | reverse complement strand
TTCAGGGAACGTTGGGGGGATGGACGTGCGGTCAGCGGATCGAACATCGGTTGGCAGATGGAAGAAGGCGAATGGATCGATGTCGCTCGATCCATCCGCCCCCGACTTACCTGCAGCGCGTCACACCTGCGCGGCGATCTCGCGCTTGATCTCCTCGATGCGGGCCTCGTCGCGCTTGTAGAAGGTCCACTGCTTGATGCGCCGGGCGCGCACCAGCCCGGCCGTGGTCAGCACGCGCATGTGCTCGCTGAGCGTCGGCTGGCTCACCCCCAGCTTGTCGGCGATCCACACGGCGCACACGCCGTCCTCCACCAGGTCGCCGTCCACCTGCGGGGGGAAGTTGGCCACCGGGTCCTTCAGCCACTCCAGGATCTGCAGCCTGCGCTCGTTCGCGAGCGCTCTCATCGCACTTACGATAGACATATTGCCAATTAGCTAATTAGCGTTTACTCTTCTCCAAAGATGGCGGCGCGCCGCCCCCGCGACAAGGGGAGCCGGCCTCCGCTCCCCCGATTTCCGCGGGCGGCGCAGATGCAGCTTGGACTTGAGAACAGGGTGGCGCTGGTGACCGGCGCATCGTCGGGGCTGGGGCTGGCGATCGCGCGCGAGCTCGCCGCCGAGGGTGCGCGCGTGGCGATGGTCGCGCGCCGCGAGGACGTGCTCCGCACCGTGGCCGCCGAGATCGCGGCGGAGACCGGCCGCGCGCCGCACGTGATCGTGGGCGACGTGACCGAGGCCGGCGCCGCCGAGCGCTTCGTCGCCGAGGCCCAGGCGGCGCTGGGGCCGGTGGACATCCTGCTGGCGAACGCGGGCGGGCCGCCCTCCACCACCTTCGAGACCACGTCGGAGGCGCAGTACCGCGCGGCGCTGGAGATGAACCTGCTGGGCAGCATCCGCCTGGCGCAGGCCGCGGTGCCGGGGATGCGCGAGCGGAAGTGGGGTCGCGTGATCTTCCTCACCTCGATGGCCGCCAAGCAGCCGCAGCCGGGGCTGATCCTCTCCAACACCGCGCGCGCCGGCCTGCTCGGCTTCGCGAAGACGCTGGCGACGGAGGTGGCGCGCGACAACGTGCTGGTGAACACCGTGCTCCCGGGCCACTTCGACACCGCGCGCGCCACCGAGCTGGCCGAGATGCGCGCCGCCCGCGAGGGCCGCGGCGTGGACGAGCTGCTGCAGGCGCGCGCCGCCGGCATCCCGCTGGGGCGCAGCGGCGACCCGCGCGAGATGGCCGCCGTGGTCGCCTTCCTCGCCTCCGAGCGCGCCAGCTTCCTCACCGGCACCGCCATCCAGGTCGACGGCGGCCAGGTGCAGAGCCTTTTCTGAGGACGCGGAGCGGCGAATCGCAAAGGGCGAGCACGCTGCGGATCGATGCAGTTGGCCGTTGAAGTCCGCGAAGGCGGACTGCGTGCCGTTGTAGCCACGAGTTCACTCGCATATTCCACCCCATCACCGAACCGCTTCCACCCTCCCTCGCGAGCGCGGGGAGGGCGAGCGCTCTCAGGCGCGGGGAGGGGGGCCCCGCGGCGGCGCCGAAGCGCACGAGAACACGCGCAGGCCGCCGCGAGAGCGCCAGGCTCCCGAGCGCGATCAGCAGCGCGACGACGACCAGCGCCGCCGCGACGGCGAAGGTGACGCGCATCCCGGTCGCGACGGCCTCCGGGCGCGCCGTGGTGAAGTCCGCCGTGCGCGACGCGAGGGCGAAGACGGCGCCCATGACGGATGCGCCGGTGATGAGGCCGAGGTTCCGCGACAGGTTCAGCATCCCGGAAACGACGCCTCGCTGGTCCGGCGCGACGTCCGTCATCACGGCGGTGTTGTTGGCCGCCTGGAACAGCGCGTAGCCGGCGGTGACGACGATGGTGGGGATGACGTAACCGGCGATGCCCAGCGCGGCCGGCGCCACGGACAGGCTCGCGCAACCGATCACCATCCCGGCGAGCCCGCCGGCGGCCATGCGCGCCGCGCCGAAGCGATCCACGATCCGTCCGCCGGGCACGCCGGTGAGCGCGGCGACCACCGGCCCCACGGACATGACGACGCCGACCAGCGCCGTGCCCAGGCCGAGCGCCCGGGCGAGATAGAACGGCCCGACCACCAGCGTCGCCATCATCACCGTGGAAACGAGCGCGCTCATGGCCAGGCTCGCGCTCAGCACGGGATCGCGGAACCGCGCCAGGCGGATCAGGGGCGATGCAGCCCTAGCCTCCGCCCGCACGAAGAGGCCGGCGCCGAGGGCAGCGGCGAGGATGAGCGCCGCGTTGAGCCGGCCGAAACGGCCGCGCCCGATCGTCATCGCGAGCGCGTAGGCCGCGAGCGTCAGCGCCAGCAGCAGCGTTCCAACGTGGTCGCAGCGCGCCCGACCCGCGTGCGACGCGCGGCGGTCGGCGGGGAGGAAGCGGTGCGCGAGGACCAGGGCGGCGATCCCCAGCGGCACGTTGACGAAGAAGATCGACGGCCAGCCGAGCCCGGCGATCAGCCCGCCGCCCAGCGACGGGCCGAGCGCAGTCCCGACGGCGGACATCGTTCCGAGGAGCCCCATCGCGCTGCCGGTCCGCGCCTTGGGGACCGTCTCGGCGACGAACGCCATCGTGAGCGCCATCATCACGGCCGCACCGAGGCCCTGCACGGCCCGCGCGGCGATCAGGATCCCCAGACTCGGCGCGATGCCGGCCAGCAACGAGGCCGCCGTGAACAGGGCGATGCCCACCATCAGCAGGCGCCGGCGGCCGGCGATGTCGCCCAGCCGTCCGACGCTGACGATGAGCGTGGTGGTGGCCAGGAGGTAGGCGAGGACGACCCACTGGACGTGCTGGAACGTGGCGCCGAACGCCTCCGCCAGCGTGGGCAGCGCGACGTTGGCGATGCTGGTGCCGAGCGAGGGCAGCAGCATGCACAGCGCCAGGCTCGCCAGCACCCACGCGGACGATGCGCTCCGCTCCACGCGGTCAGCCGCCGCCTCGTTTATTCCTGATATGGTCATGTGAACCCCGTCTCTGAGACGCCTGGAATCGAGTCTTCAGAAAGCTCGGGGCTTGCGTGACATGGCGGAAGGCGCATCATATGCACTTCATTCGTGCATGTGACGCCACATGTCAGGACGCGAGGGAACGTGGCGATGGCCAGACCCGATCTCAACCTGCTCGTCACGCTCGACGTGCTGCTCGCGGAAGGGAGCGTGGCGCGCGCCGCACGCCGGCTGCGGCTGAGCCCGTCGGCGATGAGCCGGGCGCTGGCGCGGCTGCGCGAGACGACCGGCGATCCGCTGCTGGTGCGCGCCGGGCGCGGCCTCGTTCCCTCGCCCCGCGCGCTCGAGTTGCGCGAGCGCGTCAGCCAGATCGTCCACGACGCGGAAGCCGCCCTGCGCCCCGCCGAGGCGCTGAAGCTGGATCAGCTCGAGCGGACGTTCACGCTGCGGACGAGCGAAGGCTTCGTGGAGAACTTCGGCGCCCGGCTCCTGGCCCGCGTCTCGGAAGACGCTCCTGGCGTGCGGCTGCGCTTCCTCCCCAAGCTCGACAAGGACAGCGCGCCGCTCCGCGATGGCACCGTCGACCTGGAAACGGGGGTGGTGGGGAAGACGACCAGCCCGGAAGTCCGTGCGCAGACGCTGTTTCGCGACCGCTTCGTCGGCGTCGTGCGCTCCGCCCACCCGCTGAGCGAGGGCGAGGTCACCCCCGCCCGCTACGCCGCCGCGCGCCACATCCGCATCTCGCGGCGCGGGATCGACAGGGGCCCCATCGACGACGCACTGGCGGCGCTGGGGCTGGAACGCGAGATCGCCACGAGCGTCGGCGGCTTCTCGGCCGCGCTGGCGCTGGCGCGTGCGACGGACCTGGTCGCGAGCGTCCCCGAGCGCCACACGGGCGATCTGCGAGGCGGGATGCACACCTTCGCGCTTCCGCTGCCTGTTCCGGGGATCACGGTTTCGCTGCTCTGGCATCCGCGGATGGACGGCGACCAGGCGCATCGCTGGCTGCGCGGCTGTGTGCGAGACGCCTGCGCGGAGGGTTGAAAACGAGGGATTCGGATGATGGGGCGCACGGAACGGGGATTGGTGCGGCCGCCGGTGGCCCCTCCCCCCGGCCCCCTCCCCGCGCTCCCGCGGGGGAGGGGGTGAACGGCAACGGCACGAACAGCATGAACCACCGTGACGCTTCGGTCGCGGTCTCAGCTAAACGCTTTGAACAGGGGAGGATGCGATGCCGAGGGAAGCGTTCACCAGCGACAAGCTCACGCCGTCCGTGGGGCCGTTCTCGCACGCGGTGCGCGGCGGCGAGCTGCTGTACCTGAGCGGGCAGATCGGCGACGATCCCGCCACCGGCCGCCTCGTGCCCGGCGGCGTGGCGGCGCAGACGGAGCAGGCGCTGCGCAACCTGGCCACGGTGCTCGACGCCGCCGGCCGCACGCGCGACGACGTGGTGCGCGTGGGCGTCTACCTCACCGACATGACCAGCTTCGCCGCGATGAACGAGGTGTACGCGCGGCACTTCGCTCAGCCGTATCCCGCGCGCACCACCATCGGCGTGGCGGCGCTGCCGCTGGGCGCCGCCGTGGAGATCGACCTCGTCGCGCGCTGAGCCGGCCGCACCGACACCCATCATCATCCACGAACGAGAGACGCGATGCCGTACCGCTTCATCATCGCCGACGTGTTCACCGAGCAGGCGTTCGGCGGCAACCAGCTCGCCGTCCTCCCCGACGCCCGCGGCCTGTCCGCCGAGGCCATGCAGGCGCTGGCGCGCGAGTTCAACTTCTCCGAATCCACCTTCGTCCTCCCGGCGGACGACCCGGCGCACGCCTTCCGCGTCCGCATCTTCACCCCCGGCGGCGAGCTGCCCTTCGCGGGGCACCCCACCGTGGGCACCGCGGCCGTGCTGGCCCGCGAGGGGCTGATCCCGCGCACCGGCCGCGTGGTGTTCGAGGAAGGCGTGGGCCCGGTGACGGTGGACGTGGAGGTGAGCGACACGCGCGCCTTCGCGCGTCTCAACCTGGACGCGCAGGTGCGGAGCCCCGCCGAGCGCCCGTCCGCCGAGCACGCCGCCGCCGTCCTCTCCCTCCCCGCCGACGCGGTGCGCGAGGCGTGGTTCGCCAGCGTGGGCGTGCCCTTCACCTTCATCCACCTGGCCGATGCGGCGACGGTGGACCGCGCGGCGCTGGACCTGGCCGCGTGGAAGGCGCACTTCGAGCACTCCGCCGGATCGAGCCTCTTCCTCTTCGCCGGCGATCTGGCGGCCGGGAGCGACCTGCACGCGCGCATGTTCGCGCCCGCCATGGGAATCCCCGAAGACCCGGCCACCGGCGCGGCGTGCGCCACCCTCGCCGGCAGCCTCGCCGACCGGCTCCCCGACGCCGACGGTACCTTCACCTGGCGGATCGACCAGGGCGTGAAGATGGGCCGCCCCAGCCGCATCGAAGCCTCCGCCGCCAAGCGCGGCGGCCGCACCGTGCGCGTGATGGCCGGCGGCGCCGCCGTCATCGTCGCCGAGGGCACCATTACCGTGCCGGACGGGCTCTGATCACGGCTGGGGATGAGGATCGATGTCGCGCCAGGCAGCCGGTGGCGAGTCCGACCGACTGCGTGACGCGGATCTGCCGAAAGTGGCGCAGGGTGACCGTGGATAACTCCCGCCACGCCAAGCACTTGACGGGAACGTATGTTTGCGATATACTTGCTCCAGCGTTTTACGGGCCGCCTGTGCTGATGCGCAGGCGGACGTGCGGAGCCGAAAGGCTCCGGTGTCCACGCCCGCTGTTCAACCCGAACGAAGGAGGTGATCCCTTGTCCATTACGACGACTGCTCGCAACCTGGCACGGGCAAGCGATCGCCGCATCGGCTGAGCCGAGGCAAACGAGGCGAAACTCTCCGCGCAGGCGGGGTGCCCCAGCGGCATCGCGCCAGGGAGCGGCAGAATAAAAGGCACCACCGATCCAACGATCGGTGGTGCCTTTTTTCGTGCCCCCGAACCGGCGCGCCGCTATCATCCCCCCGCACGCACCGCCCGCCGTCCACCGACCACATTGCCCGGAAGCTCCACGTGGACTTCGACCCCAGCCCCTATCCCGGGTACACGCCGTACCTCTGCGCCGCCATCGCGTGCGCGGCGCTGGGGACGATCGTGGCGACGGTGGGCGGGCGGCCGCGCGGCGTGTACGTGCTCAAGCCGCTCACCACGCTGCTGATCGTCGCGCTGGCGTGGCAGATGCCCGGCGGACTGCGGCTCTACGGGCCGCTCGTGCTGGCGGGGCTGGCGTTCTCGCTCGCCGGCGACGTGTTCCTGATGCTGCCGCGCGACCGCTTCGTGGCGGGCCTCGTCTCCTTCCTCATCGCCCACCTGGTGTACGTGGGGGCGTTCATGGATGCCGCGAGTCGCCCGGCCGGCTACGTACCGGCCGGGGTGCGGTTCACGGGGTGGGTCCTGGTCCTCTTCGTCCTCTACGCCGCGGTGCTCCTGCGCATCCTGCTGCCACACCTGCCGCGTAAGCTGAAGGTGCCGGTGATCGTCTACGCCGCGGCGCTGCTGGTGATGGCGTGGCAGGCGGCCGAGCGCGGCGTGGCCGGGGCGCCGGGCGGCGCGCTGGCGACGGCCGGCGGCGTGCTCTTCGTCGCCAGCGACTCCGCGCTCGCGCTCGACCGCTTCCGCGGCCGCTTCCCCGCCGCCCAGCCGCTGATCCTGGGCACCTACTTCCTCGCGCAGACCCTGATCGCGCTCTCCATCCGCTGAGTCGCGTCCCGCACGATCTGCCCGCTTCCTGTCACCGATCCGTGAAGCCTCGCGCAGTTGGCGAGGCTTTTCGTAGTCGTTACTGCGGCTTCAGCCGCCGGTGAGCGGGGCCGGGTCCATCTCCCCGCCCCTACCGCAGCAGGATCGGCCGCGTCGCCTCGAGATTCCCGTCGATCCCCGCCGCGGGCCGCAGCCCCAGCAGGTGCGCGATGAACGGGTAGACGTGCACGTTCTCGAGCGGCCCCAGTGTCGATCCGGGGCGGACGGCGCCGCCGGCCGCGATGAAGACCCCGTGCATGTCGGGGAGCGCGTTGTCGTAGCCGTGGTTGCCCAGCCCCGGGCTCCACCCGGCCGGCCGGGGGCGGCGGGTGCGGTCGATGGAGAACGGCGGGTCCATCAGCACGTACACGTCGCCGGCGCGGGGGTTGCCGCGCAGCCCGAAGCGCTCCGGGATCTCGCCGTTGCGCCAGACGTGCGCGTGCGGCAGCCGCCGCAGCGCCGCCACCGCGCGCTCCGTCTTCGCGCGGTCGCCGCCGTAAAAGAGCTGCGCCGACGTCGAGGTCGCCACCACCGCCGTGGTGTCGCCCAGCGACACGTAGTCGTCCAGGTAGAGGGTGCTGTCGACGGGGGTCAGGCCGTGGTCCGACACCACGATCAGCGTGACGCTGTCGGCGAACGGAAGCTGGGCGATGCCGCCGCGCAGCCGGTACAGCACGCGGTCCACGACGATGGCCGCGGCCCGCGTCTCCAGCGCCTCGGGGCCGTACCGGTGCGCGGCGTCGTCCACGTCGCTGAAGTAGCCCAGCACCAGGTGCGGGCGCTGCGCCGGCGGCAGCGCCAGCCACGCCAGCATGCTGTCCACGCGCGCGGTGTTATCCACCTTGCCGTCGTACGGCTTCCAGCGCGACGGCCGCACGCCGCCGATCGCCGCGTCCGACGTGGGCCAGAAGAACGCCGCCGCCTTCACCCCCTGCCGCTCGGCCGTCACCCAGATCGGCTCGCCGGCGTACCAACTCGCGTCGCCCGTCGCCGCGTGGTTCCAGATCCCGTAGCGCCGCGAGCGCGCGGGATCCCACATCTCGTTCCCCACCAGCTGGTGTCGGCCGGCCTGCAGGCCGGTGACGATGGAGTAGTGGTTGGGAAAGGTCTTGGTGGGAAAGGTGGGCACCAGCGACCGCGCGCGCGCCCCCTCGCGCTGCATCCGGGTCAGCGTCGGGAGGGTGAAGCGCTCCACGTAGTCGTGCCGGAAGCCGTCCAGCGAGATCATCACCACGTACGGCCGCCCGGCCTGCGGATCGCGCGAAGCGGCGGCGGGGGAGCCGGTGGCGGGCGCGGGAACGCCGCCGCACGCCGCGGCGGTCGCGGCCAGGGCGGCGAGGGTCGCCACGCGGACGAGCCGAACAGGCGCGCGAGTGCGCGAGTGCGCCAGTGCGTCAAAACCGCTCGCGTCGGCGGAAGGTCTACGGATCATCAGGCAGCGTGTCCGGGGATTGGAGGAAGACCGTCGAATCCTCGCGCGCACGGACCCGCCCGGCAAGTGCACCGGAACGCATGATCATCCCCCGGGCATGTTTCACCTCTCCCGCGGTTCGGGAGAGGTCGAAAAAGCGATCCGGCAGTTTGGATCGCTTTTTCGGGTGAGGGCCCGCGCCGCGGCGGCATCGACACACATCCGATGCAGCGACCGATCATCCCCACGCTTCCGTGCCGCTCGCCCCGGCGCCTTGCTATCGCCCCCCGCGCGCGGCAGTTTCGCGGGGCGGGCGCCCACGCCGGGCGCATCGGGTTCGCCGCGCAGCCGCCGCCTCCATCGCCATCGACGTGAGCGACACGCCCACCGAGCTCGTCTTCCGTTCCGCGCACGTGGTCACGCCCGACGGCGTCACCGACGCCGCGGTGTGGGTGAAGAACGGCACCATCGAGGCCGTGCGCGACTTCGGCGACGTGCCGGCGGGGGTGGCCGTGGTGGAGTGCGGCGACGAATACCTCCTCCCCGGCTTCGTGGACACGCACGTCCACGTGAACGACCCCGGCCGCGCGGAGTGGGAAGGGTGGGAGACCGCGTCGCAGGCCGCCGCCGCCGGCGGCGTGACGACGCTGGTGGACATGCCGCTGAACAGCATCCCCGCGTTGACGGAGGAGGCGGCGCTGTGGGCGAAGGCCAGGGCCGCCGCGGGGCGCACGCACGTGGACGCCGGCTTCTGGGGCGGCGTGGTGCCGGGGAACACCGGCGAGCTGAAGCCGCTGTGGGACGCGGGGGTGCTCGGCTTCAAGTGCTTCCTCTCCCCCAGCGGCGTGGACGAGTTCACCCACGTGGGCGAGGCCGACCTGCGCGCCGCCATGCCCGTCCTGCGCGCGCTGGGCGCCCCGCTGCTGGTGCACGCCGAGTCGCCGCGCGTGCTGGAGGCCGCGGCCGCCGCCGCGCTCCCCGGCGCCGACCCGCGCGCCTACGCCACCTGGCTCGCCTCGCGCCCCGAGCAGGCCGAGATCGAGGCGGTGGAGATGCTGATGCGGCTGGTGCGCGAGTTCGGCACGCACGTGCACGTGGTGCACGTCTCCGCCGCCGAGGCGCTTGGTCCGATCCACCGCGCGCGACAGGAGCTGCTGCCGGTGACCAGCGAGACCTGCCCGCACTACCTGCACTTCGCCGCCGAGG
>DASQLJ010000271.1:0-2457 GCA_035630095.1 Longimicrobium sp. | reverse complement strand
CCGGCCACGATCAGCGCGCCCGGCGTTCCCCACCCGGCCACGGAGCTCGGCTGGATCCAGATCACCTTCACCGTTTCGTTGCAGTGGCCGGAGAGCTGGCCGTTGTGCGAGGAGATGGCCGAGGTCACGCCGAAATACGTGGCCCGCGTCTGGAAGGTGTGGCAGGTGTACGGCGACGGGATGCTGTTCGACCAGTTGTTGTTGGCGTCGACCGGCGCCTCGTACGAGACGGTGTTCCACGCCGGGCTGGTGGCGGTGATGCTGGTGGCGAAGGTCACGTCGCGCCACTCCAGCCTGACCCCGCCCGTGCCCCCGGCGGCGTTGCCGGCCGCCGTCTGCGTGCCGGCCGGGCCCCAGGTCTCCTCCGCCGGCTGCACCCACAGCACGCTGATGGTGGGCGCAGGCGGAACCTTGCAGCCGCCCACCACCGAGCAGGGGAGCACGCTGCTGCCGTAGGTCCAGTCGTACGCCTTGCCGGTGACGGTGGCGCCCACCGTGCCGGCGGGGAGCTGGATCGCGAAGCGGTGCGCGGAGCCGCCGCACTGGCTGTTGATCGTCGCGTCGCTGGCAATGTTCGCCACGCCGGGCACCACGATCCCGTTGACGTTCAGCTCCACGCGCACCGCCGCGGTGCCGGTGTCGGGGTCGCACGCCCAGCCGTGCGCCACCCGGGCCCCGTCGACCCGGTCCACGTATCCCCTGGCCTCAAAGCGGTCCCTGGGCATGTACGGCCGCTTCGTCTTCCACCAGTAGTGCCCCAGCTCGGCGTAGGTCGCGTAGCGGCCGAACCCGAACCAGTCTCCGCGCTCGTGCGGCGCCAGCTGGAACGTGTCCTTGTCGAGGGTGGTGGACTGGTACCCGCCGGTGGGCGCCGTGTAGCTCAGCCGAGCCTTGTAGAAGTCGAACAGCGCGTACATCTGCGGCGTGTACTTCGCCGTGCTCGGCAGCAGGGGAGGATTCGGGTCCAGCCCCGCACAGTCCGCGCTGAAATCCTCGAGCTTCCACCCCGGGCCGGTAGTGGACGCGGTCGGCTTCACGCAGGCCCTCAGGAACTGGTCGGGGGTCGGGGCGATGTCGATCACCCGCCGCGCCTCCTCGAACAGCCCCTTCGCGATGATCCTCGCGGTGTCGGAGAACACGTAGGTCGAATCGGTGGCCCCCTCCCACCCGAGCACCGCGGCGGCGATGCTGGTCATCAGCCCGAAGCCGTAGGCGGGCCACTGCTGGCCTTCGTTGAGCGAGAGGGTGCGCGCGGCGCCGCTGGTCAGCTCGGGGTAGATCCCGTCGCAGTAGCCCGAGGTCGATGCGACCCGGCGGATGCACGCGGCCTCGAAGGTGAGGCGGATGTACGTTCTCGCGGCGGCCTTGGACGCGGAGACACCGGGGTCACCGCGCCGGTACTGGTACTCGGCGATCCAGGCGAACCCCGAGGCGGCGCCCGAGTAGGTGTCCATGCAGTTGTCGGTCACCGTCAGCCCGCAGCCACCCGGCTCCTCCACGAACGCGAAGGTGTTCGCCACCCACTGGAGCTGGTAGTCGAGCTCGGGGGTCATGTGGCCGTAGGCGCCGATGCGGTCCGCGGCGGCGAAGATGAGGGCCACGTAGTTGCCGCCCAGCCAGAGCGTCGACCAGGTGTTTGGCGCGGCGGCGCGGGTGGCGGCCAGCTTGTCGCGCAGGGTGCCGGCGGCGTTCTTCGCGCACGCCGGGTTGTCCGCGTCCACCAGGATCCGCCCGAAGTCGTTGAACTGCTCGAAGCCCCCGGTCCCGACCTCCCGCGTGTTGCTCAGGATCACGCAGGCGCCGCTGAGCGCGAATGACGGGCCTCCCGGCGTGGCCCCGCCCTGCTCCGGGAGCAGCCCGGGCGGATCGTCGTTGCACCCCGCCGCCACGGCGGCGAGCAGCGCGAGGGCGGTGGCACGCGACGCGTACCATCGTGTGCGGAACAGCATGATGAAATACCTCCCGGGACTGGGTGGGTCCGGAACGAAGCCCGGGGCGTCAGGACGCCGGGGCCGGGGAAACGCGTTGCGTGGGGATGCGACGGTGTCGGAAACAGACGGCGGCGCGGAATTCGGATGAGAACGTCCGTGCTTCACATAATGCGACAGGTTGACGCAGAAAGTTTCAGCGCAATGTCCTGAAATCCGGGTATTTTAGAATTGGCAGGGGACCGGAGAGCCAATTCGAACGGACTAGAAACGTTTATCAGCGTGCGCTTCAACCAGTTGAGCGAGCGTCACGACGTCGCCTGCCGAAACGGAATATCCGCTGATTCGGGAATCAGCGGATACCGTCTTCGAACGTGGATCACGCGCCCGCCATCGCTGCATCCTTCATCACCACGGCCGGCTCCTCCGCACCCGTCCCCGCCGTCGGTGCGTCGGCGGAGGCCGCCGAGGGCGCGCGGAGGTGGCCGTAGGCCTGGCGGTCGTCGGGGGCGACGCGGGCGAGGCGGCG
>DASQLJ010000270.1:0-10877 GCA_035630095.1 Longimicrobium sp. | reverse complement strand
GGGCGCCTTGTCCCTCCCGGTCACCGACCTGCGCCCCGAGGCGGACCCGGAGGCCGAGGCGCAGAGCCGCGCCGGGGAAGAGGCGCGCCGCCCCTTCGACCTGGAGACGGGCCCCCTCTTCCGCGCGGCGCTCCTGCGGCTGGGCGACGAGGCGCACCTCCTCCTCCTGTCGATGCACCACGCGGTGAGCGACGGCTGGAGCACCGGCGTCCTCTTCCGCGAGCTCTCCGCCCACTACCGGGCGGCCGCCGCGGGCGAGGACGCGGCGCTTCCGCCGCTCCCCGTGCGGTACGCCGACTTCGCCGCCTGGCAGCGCGAGGTGCTGGCGGGCGGCGTGGCCGAGGCCCAGCTCGCCTGGTGGACGGCGCGGCTGGCGGGCGCCCCGCCGGTGCTGGAGCTCCCCGCCGACCGCGCCCGGCCGCCGGTGGAGACGCACCGCGGCGCCCTCCACCGCTTCCACGTGGCGCCCGCGGTCGCCGGCCGGCTGCGCGCGCGGGCCCGTGCGGAGGGCGCCACGCCGTTCATGGCGCTGCTGGCCGCCTTCGACCTGCTGCTCGCGCGCTGGACCGGCGCGAACGACGTGGTGGTGGGCGCGCCGGTCGCCGGCCGGACGGCGCCGGAGGTGGAGGGGCTGATCGGCTGCTTCATCAACACGGTGGCGCTGCGCACCGACCTGTCGGGCGACCCCACCATCCGCGCGCTGCTGGGGCGCGTGCGCGACACCTGCCTGGAGGCGTTCGCGCACCAGGAGGTGCCGTTCGAACGGGTGGTGGAGGCGGTGCGGCCCGCGCGCGACCTGAGCCGCGCCCCGCTGGTGCAGGTGCTGCTGGCGGTGCAGGACGCCCCCGGGCGCCGGCTCGTGCTCCCCGGCGTCGAGGCGCGCGCGGTGGAGGTGGACACCGGCGCCGCCCAGCTGGACCTGGCGCTGCTGGTGGACGACCACGGCGCCGCTGGGCTGGAGGGCGCCGTGCAGTACGCGGCGGACCTCTTCGAGCCGGCCACCGCGGCGCGCATCGCGGCGCACTTCGCCCGGCTGCTGGCGGCGTTCGCGGATGATCCGGACGAGCGCATCGGCCGGGTCGCGCTGATGGACGCGGCGGAGCGCGCGCGGGTCCTCGCCGCGGCGCGGGGGCCGGAGGCTGCGTTCGCCGCCGGGCCGGTGCACGCCGGGGTCGCCGCGCAGGCGGCCCGCACGCCGGATGCCCTGGCGGTCGCCGCCGGCGCGGCGCGCCTCACCTACGCCGAGCTGGACGCGCGCGCCGGCCGCGCCGCCGCGGCGCTGCGGGCGCGCGGCGTGGGGCCCGACGTGCGCGTGGGCGTGTGCCTGGAGCGCTCGATCGAGCTGGTGGTGGCGCTCCTGGCCGTGCTCCGCGCCGGCGGCGCCTACGTCCCCCTCGATCCCGAGTCTCCGCCCGCGCGGCTGCGTGCGTTGGCGGAGGATGCCGGGGTCGCGCTCGTGGTGGTCGACGCCGCGACGGAGCACGCGGCGACCGACGCGGCGCTCCGCGTGCGGATGGATGCGCTCGAGGCCGCATCCCCGTTGACCGAAAACGACGGCGGGGTGGAGGTGGACGCGGCGAACCTGGCGTACGTCCTCTTCACCTCGGGGTCCACGGGCCGGCCGAAGGGGGTGGCGGTCCCGCACGGCGCCCTGGCCAACCACATGGCGTGGATGCAGGCGGCCTTCCCGCTCGCCGCGGCCGACCGCGTGCTGCAGAAGACGCCGATCGGCTTCGACGCGTCGGTGTGGGAGTTCTGGGCGCCGCTGCTGGCCGGGGCCACGCTGGTGATGGCGCCCCCGGGCGCGCACCGCGAGCCGGCCCGCCTCGCCCGCGCGCTGGCGGACGAGGCGGTGACCGTCGCGCAGTTCGTCCCCTCGCTCCTCCAGCTGCTGCTGGACGAGGAGGCGCTGGGCGAGGCGCGCGCGCTCCGCCGCGTCTTCTGCGGCGGCGAGGCGCTGGCGGCGGCGCTCGCCGCGCGCTGCCGCGCCGCGACGGGCGCGGAGGTCGTCAACCTCTACGGCCCCACCGAGGCCTGCATCGACGCCACCTTCGCCGTCGCGACCGGCGCCGAGCGGGCCGCCACGGTGCCGATCGGCGCGCCGGTCGCGAACCTGCGCGGCCTCGTGCTGGACGCGACCGGCGAGCCGGTGCCCGACGGCGTGCCGGGCGAGCTGTGCCTGGGCGGCGCCGGCCTGGCGCGCGGGTACCTGGGGCGGCCGGGCCTCACCGCCGAGCGCTTCGTCCCCTCCGCCGTCGGCGGGGCGGGGGAGCGGCTGTACCGCACCGGCGACCGCGTTCGCAGGCGCAACGACGGTGCGCTGGAGTACCTGGGCCGCGCCGACGGGCAGGTGAAGGTGCGCGGCGTGCGCATCGAGCCCGGCGAGGTGGAGGCCGCGCTGGCCTCGCACCCGGCCGTGCGCGAGGCCGCCGCCGCGGTCCGCGCGGAGCGGCTGGTCGCCTGGGTCGTCCCGGTCGACGGCGGGCCCGCGCCGGATGCCGCGGCGCTCCGCGCGCACCTGCGGGCGCGGCTCCCCGAGCCGATGGTCCCCTCGGCGTTCGTGGTGGCCGGCGACCTCCCGCGCACGGCGGGGGGGAAGCTGGACCGCCGCGCCCTCCCCGCGCCGCCGCTGGAAGGCGGGGCGGTGACGGGCGTGGCGCCGCGCACGGCGGTGGAGGAGATCCTGGCCGGGAGCTGGGCGAGGCTGCTGGGCGGCGCCCTCCCCGGGGTGCACGACGACTTCTTCGCGCTGGGCGGCCACTCGCTGCTGGCGGCGCGCGCGGTGGCCGCCGTGCGCGCCGCGTTCGGCGTGGAGCTCCCGGTGCGCGCGCTGTTCGACGCGCCGACCGTCGCCGGGCTCGCGCGGCGGGTGGAGGAGGCGCGGGCCACCACGCCTGAGCCCACACTGCCGCTGGTCCCCGTGCCGCGGGGCGGTCCGCTCCCGGCGTCGTCGGGGCAGGCGCGGCTCTGGTTCATCGAGCAGGTCGATCCCGGCAAGGCGACGTACACCATCCCCGTCGCGCTCCGCCTGAGCGGGTCGCTGGACGTGGCGGGGCTGGAGCGGGCGCTGGCCGCGCTGGTGGCCCGCCACGAGGCGCTGCGCACCACGCTGGCGCCCGGCGACGGCGGGCCGGTGCAGGTCGTCTCGCCCGCGGCGGACGTCTCCCTCCCCGTCGAGGACGCGGCCGACGACGCGGCGCTCCGGGCGCGGGTGCACGCCGAGGCGCACGCCCCGTTCGACCTGGCCGCCGGCCCGCTCCTCCGCGCGCGCCTGTACCGCTTCGCCGCGGACGACCACCTCCTCCAGCTCACCCTGCACCACGTGGCGGGCGACGGGTGGAGCACCGGGGTGATGCTGCGCGAGCTGGCCGCGCTGTACGCCGGGCACCCGCTCCCGCCGCTCCCCGTCCAGTACGCGGACTACGCGGCCTGGGAGCGGGCGTCGCTCACGGGCGAGGCGGCGGAGGCGCACCTGGCGTGGTGGCGCGGGCGGCTGGCCGGCGCGCCGCCGGTGCTGGAGCTCCCCACCGACCGCCCGCGCCCGCCGGTGCAGAGCCATCGCGGCGCCGAGACCCCGGTCGTCCTCCCGCGCGCCACCGCCGAGGCGCTGCAGGCGCTGGCGCGGCGCGAGGGGACCACGCTGTCGATGGTGCTGCTGGCGGCGTGGAAGCTGTTCCTGGCGCGCTACGCCGCCGTGGACGACCTGGTGGTGGGCGTCGCCTCGGCCAACCGCGCGCGGCCGGAGACCGAGGGCGTCGTCGGCTTCTTCGTGCAGACCCTCCCCGTGCGCGCCGACCTCTCGGGCGACCCCACGGTGCGCGCGCTGCTGGGGCGGGTGCGCGAGGGGGTGCTGGGGGCGATGGAGCACGCGGCGCTGCCGCTGGAGCGGGTGGTGGAGGCGCTGCGCCCCGAGCGCAGCCGCAGCCATTCGCCGCTCTTCCAGGTGATGTTCGTCTTCCAGCCCGCCGGGGCGCCCGCGCACGACTTCGGCGGGGTGCGCGCGGAGACGGTGCGCGTCCCGCTCTCCATCGCCCAGTTCGACCTTACGCTGGAGCTGGAGGAGGGGGCGGACGGGATCCGCGGCGTGCTCCAGTACGCCGGCGACCTCTTCGACCACGCGACCGCCGCGCGGATGGCCGGGCACTACGCCCGGCTGCTGGCGGGGATCGCGGCGGACGCGGACGCGCCCCTTTCCGCCGTCGAGTGGCTGGACGACGCCGAGCGCCGGCAGGTGCTGGAGGGGTGGAACGAGGCCGGACGCGCCGTCCCCGCCGCCGCCTGCATCCACCACCTCTTCGCCGCCCAGGCGGCCGCCACGCCGGGCGCCGACGCGATCGTGCACGGCGCCGGGCGGGTGACGTACGCCGCGCTGGATGCGGACGCCAACCGCCTCGCCCACCGTCTCCGGCGGATGGGCGTGGGCCCCGAGGTGCGCGTGGGCGTCTGCCTCCCCCGCTCGCCCGGTCTGATCGCGGCGCTGCTGGGGGTGATGAAGGCCGGCGGCGCCTACGTCCCCGCCGACCCGGCGTATCCGGCCGACCGGATCGCGGAGACGATGCGCGACTCCGGCGCGGCCCTCGTCCTCACCGACGCCGCCACGGCCGAGGCGCTCGCGGCGCGCGGCGTCCACGCGGTCGACCTCGATTCGGTCGAGGGACTGGCCGCCGAGCCGGCGCACGCGCCGGACGGCGGGGCGGGGCCGGACCACCTGGCGTACGTCCTCTACACCTCGGGCTCCACGGGCCGCCCCAAGGGGGTGATGATCCCCCACCGCAACGCCGCCGCGCTCCTCGCCTACCTGCGCGACGTCGTGCCGGCGGAGGAGCGCGCGGCGGTGCTGGCGTCGACCCCCGTCACCTTCGACGTGTCGGTCGGCGAGATCTTCGGCACCCTCTGCTGGGGCGGCACGCTGGTGCTGGTGGAGAACGCGCTGGCGCTCCCCGAGGCGCCGGCCGAGGTGCGGCTGGTGGTCACCGTCCCCAGCGCCGCCGCCGAGCTGCTGCGCGCCGGGAAGATCCCGCCCTCGGTGCGCGCCTTCAACCTGGCCGGCGAGGCGCTCCCCGCCGAGCTGGCGCGCGGCCTGTACGCGACCGGGACGGTGTCGTCGGTTCGCAACCTGTACGGCCCCACCGAGGACACCGTCTACTCCACCGCCACCCGCGTGGCGCCGGACGCCGCGCGCGTGAGCATCGGCCGGGCGATCGACGGCTCGCGGGCGTACGTGCTGGACCCCGTCGGCCGCCCGGCGCCCGTCGGCGTCCCCGGCGAGCTGCACCTGGCCGGCGCGGGGGTGGCGCGCGGCTACCTGGGCCGCCCCGCGCTCACCGCCGAGCGCTTCGTCCCCGACCCGTTCGGCGGGGCGGGGGCGCGGATGTACCGCACCGGCGACCGCGTACGCTGGCTGGCCGAGGGAGAGGTCGAGTACCTGGGCCGCGTGGACCACCAGGTGAAGGTGCGCGGCTTCCGCATCGAGCTGGGCGAGGTGGAGGCCGCGCTGCGCGCCCACCCCGCCGTGCACGACGCGCTGGTGACGGTGCGCGACGACGGCCCCGGCGGGAGCCGCCGGCTGGTGGCGTACGTGGTCGCCGACGCGCCGGCGCCCACCGCCGCCGCGCTCCGCGAGCACCTGAAGCGCACCCTCCCCGAGCACATGCTCCCCGGCGCCTTCGTGGCGCTCGGCGCCTTCCCCCTCACCTCCAGCGGCAAGCGCGACCGCAACGCGCTCCCCGCGCCCGAGCTCGAGGCGGCGGGGACGGGGACGGCGCCGCGCACCCCGGCCGAGGAGGTGCTGGCCGCCCTCTTCGCCGAGGTGCTGGAGGTGGACGAGGTGGGGGTGCACGACTCCTTCTTCGACCTGGGCGGCCATTCGCTCCTGGCCTGGTCGGCCGCGTCGCGCGTCCCCGCCGGCGTCGGGGGGCCGCTCCCCGTCTCGGCGCTCTTCGCGCGCCCCACCGTGGCCGAGCTGGCGGGGTGGCTGGAGGGGGAGCGCCTCGGCGGCGAGGCGGCGCTCCCGCCGCTGCGCCCCGCGCCCCGCGACGGGGCGCCGCCGCTCTCCTTCCCGCAGGAGGGGCTCTGGTTCATCGACCAGGCCGAGCCGGGGAGCCTGGTCTACGCGATGCCCTTCGCGCTGGAGCTGCGCGGCGCGCTGGATGCCGCCGCGCTGGGCCGCGCGCTGGACGAGATCGTCGCCCGCCACGAGGCGCTGCGCACCACCTTCGCCGCGCCGGACGGCGTTCCCGTGCAGGTGATCGCGCCCCCCGCCCCCGTCCCTCTCCCCCTGCTGGACCTGTCCGCCGCGGGGGAGGTGGAGGCCGAGGCGGCGCTCAGGCGCGAGGGCGCGCGCCCCTTCGACCTGGCCGCGGGGCCGCTCTTCCGCGCGACGCTGGGGCGGCGCGGGCCGGCGTGGCACACCCTGGTGCTGGCGATGCACCACGCCGTGTCGGACGGCTGGTCCGTCGGCGTGCTCCTGCGCGAGCTGTCGGCGCTCTACGCCGCCTTCGCGTCCGGCTCGCCCTCCCCCCTCCCCCCGCTCCCGGTGCAATACGCCGACTTCGCGGCGTGGCAGCGGGCGCTGGAGGCGGGCGGGGTGCTGGACGCGCAGCTCGCCTGGTGGAGCGAGCGGATGCGCGGCGCCCCCGCGGCGCTGGAGATCCCCGCCGACCGCCCCCGCCCCGCGGTGCGCGCCGCCGGCGGCGCCACGCACGCCTGGGACGCCGGCGCCGGCCTGGGCGGGCGGATCCGGGCGCTCGCCCGCGCCGAGGGGGCCACGCGCTTCATGGTGGTGCTGGCCGCCTTCCAGGCGCTCCTGGCGCGGTGGACGGGGGAAGAAGAGATGGTGGTGGGCGTGCCGGTGGCCGGGCGCACCCTGCACGAGACCGAGGGGCTGATCGGCTGCTTCGTCAACACCCTGGCGCTGCGGGCGGACCTCTCGGGCGACCCCGCCTTTCGCGCGCACCTTGCCCGCGTGCGCGAGGCGGCGCTGGGGGCGTACGCGCACCAGGAGCTCCCCTTCGAGCGCCTGGTGGCGGCGCTGCGCCCCGAGCGCGACCCCAGCCGCACCCCGGTGGTGCAGGTCCTCGTCCACCTGCAGGAAGACCCGGGGCGGATGCTCGCGATCCCGGGGGTGCGGGCGGAGCTCCGCGACCTGGACCCCGGGACCGCCAAGTTCGACCTCACCCTCCTGGCCGAGACCCGCGGCGACGCGCTGCGCTTCGTGCTCAGCTACGCCACCGGCCTCTTCGACGCCGCCACGGCGGCGCGGATGGCGGGGCACCTGTCGGTGCTCCTGGAGGCCGCCGTGGCCGACCCGTCCCTCCCCCTGCACGCCCTGCCGCTGATGGGCGCCGGCGAGCGGCGGCAGGTGGTGGAGGGGTGGAACGCCACCGACGCCCCGCTCCCCGCCTGGTGCGTGCACGAGCGGATCGCCGCGCAGGCGGCGCTGTCGCCGGACGCGCCGGCGGTGAGCGCGCGGGGCGTGACGCTCACCTTCGCCGCGCTGGAGGCCGCCGCCAACCGGCTGGCCCACCACCTCCGCGCCCGCGGCGTGGGCCCCGAGTCGAGGGTGGGGGTGTGCCTGGAGCGCGGGCCGGACATGGTGGTGGCCGTCCTGGCGGCGCTGCGCGCGGGGGCGGCCTACGTCCCCCTGGACCCCGGCGCGCCGCCGGAGCGGCTGGCCTTCCTGGTGCGCGACGCCGGGGTGCGGGTGCTGGTGGCCCGCGCCGCGCTGGCCGCGTCGCTGCCGCCGACGGAAGCCGAGGTCGTCTGCCCGGAGCGCGACGCGGCCGCCATCGCCCGTCATCCGACAGACGTGCCCGCGGTGCGGGTGGGGCCCGACCACCTGGCGTACGTGATCTACACCTCCGGGAGCACCGGCGCGCCCAAGGGGGTGATGGTGACGCACGGGAACCTGGCCAACTACCTGGCGTGGTACGACGCCGCGGTGCTGGCCCCGGCGGAGCACGACGTCCCCCTGGTCAGCCGCCTCTCCTTCGACGCCCACGTGCGCCAGCTCTTCGCCCCGCTCCTGCGCGGGCGCGACGTGTGGCTCCTCCCCGACGACGAGGTGGCCGACCCGGCGGCGCTCCTGGCCGCGCTGGCCTCGCGGCCGCGGGTGGGGTTCACGGGGGCGCCCGCGCTCTGGGGGGCGGTGGTGGAGGAGGCGCGCGCCGGGGGGACGCGGCTCCCCGCCGGGCTGGTGGCGGTGGGGACGGGGGGCGACCTGCTCCCCCCCGAGCTGGTGGAGCGCACCCGGGAGCTGAGCCCCGGCGTCGTCTTCCGCAACCACTACGGCCCCACCGAGATCACGGTGAACGCCACGGTCGCGTGGCTGGCCCCCGGCGCGCCGGTGACGCTGGGGACCCCGGTCGCCAACACGCGCGTGTACCCGCTCGACCGGTGGATGTCGCCGGTCCCCGCGGGGGTGCCGGGCGAGCTGTACGTGGGCGGGGCGGGGGTGGCGCGGGGGTACCTGGGGCGGCCGGCGCTCACCGCCGAGCGCTTCCTCCCCGACCCCTGCGGCCGGCCGGGGGCGCGGATGTACCGCACCGGCGACCGCGCGCGGTGGCGCGCCGACGGCACCCTCGAGTTCCTGGGGCGCACCGACCACCAGCTGAAGGTGCGCGGCTTCCGCATCGAGCCCGGCGAGGTGGAGGCGGTGCTGGCCGCGCTCCCCGGCGTGCGCGAGGCGCTGGTGGTGGCGCGGGGCGACGCCGGGGGCGAGCGGCTGGTGGCCTACGTCGCCGCGGAGAGCGGCGCCGCGCCCACCCCCGCCGCGCTCCGCGGCGGGGTGCGCGCGCGGCTCCCCGAGTACATGGTCCCCGACGCGGTGGTGGTGATGGACGCCTTCCCCCTCACCCCCAACGGGAAGGTGGACCGGCGCGCGCTCCCCGCGCCCACGCCGGCCGACTCCGGGGGCGACCGCGGGGGATACGTGGCGCCGCGCACCCCGCTGGAGGAGTCGCTCGCCGCGCTCTGGCGCGAGGCGCTGGGGGTGGAGCGGGTGGGGATCCACGACAGCCTCTTCGAGCTGGGCGGGCACTCGCTCCTGGTGGTGCGGCTGGTCTTCCGCGTCCGCACGGCGCTGGCGGTGGAGCTCCCGCTGCGCGCGCTGCTGGAGGCGCCCACCGTGGCCGGGGTCGCCGCGCGGGTGGAGGCGCTCCGCGCGGCGGGCAGGGCGGCGGACGAGCCCCCGGCCCCGGCGCCGGTCCCCCGCGACCGGCCGCTCCCCCTGGCCATCGTGCAGGAGTACCTCTGGCTGGCCGAGCAGCGCAACGGCCCCGACACCGTGGGGTGGATCCCGGCGTCGGTGGAGATGGAGGGGCCGCTGCGGGTGGCGGCGCTCGCGCGCACCTTCACCGAGGTGGCGCGCCGCCACGAGGCGCTGCGCACCGTCTTCCGCGTGGTGGACGGGCGCCCGGCGCAGGTGGTCCTCCCCCCATCCCCCGTCCCCCTCCCGGTGGTGGACCTGCGCCGGCTGGCCCCGATGGACCGCGCGCGCGCCGCGGCGCGGGTGGAGGCCACCCCGCGGCCGTTCGACACCGCGCGCGGGCCCCTTCTGCACCTGGCGCTGGTGCGCACGGGCGACGAGGCGTGGCGCCTCCTCTTCGCGCGCCACCACCTGGTGGGCGACGGGTGGAGCACGGGGGTGCTGATGGAGGAGGTGTCGGCGCTGTACGCCGCCTTCACCGCCGGCCTCCCCTCGCCGCTCCCGCCGCTCGCGCTGCAGTACGGCGACTGGGCGGCGTGGCAGGCGCGCTGGCTCTCGGGCGAGCGCCGCGCGGGCGAGGCGGCGCGCTGGGCGGCCAAGCTGGCGGGGGCGGCGGCGCCGCGCCTCGTCGAAGGCGATGGGCGGCCGGTGCGCGCCCCGCGCGCCGTCCTCCCGCTCACGCTGCACGGGGCGCTCCTGGGCGGGGTGCGGGCGCTCGCCGCGCGCGAAGGGTGCTCGCTCTTCGTGGTGCTGCTGGCCGCGTGGAAGGCGCTCCTGGCCCGCTTCACCGGCCAGGACGACCTGACCGTCTTCACCCCGGTGGCGGGGCGGACGCGCGCCGAGACGGCGCCGCTGATCGGCTACTTCGCCCACCAGCTCCTCCTGCGCACCCGCCTGGACGGGAACCCCGACTTCCGCGCGCTGGTGGGGCGCGTGCGCGAGACGGCGCTGGACGCCTTCGCCCACCAGGACGTCCCCGTGCTGGAGCGCGCCGACGTCGATCCGGCCGAGAGGGAGCGGCTGCGCGCCCTCTGCCGAATGGGGTTCGCCTGCGAGCCGGCGGCGCGCGCGCCGCTGCGCCTTCCCGGGGTGCGGGTGGCGTGGCCCGTGGGCGAGGGGGGCGATCCCCAGCCCTTCGACGCGCTGGTCTTCCGCGACCGGGGCGACCGGGTGGACGGGTGGTTCGTCCACCGCGCCGCGCTCTACGAGCCGGAGTTCGCCGAGCTGCTGGTCCACCGCTTCACGGCGCTCCTGGCCCGGGTGGTGGACGATCCCTCGCGCCCCCTCTGGGAGCTCCCGCTGGACGACGACGGCGACGACGCCGCGCTCGCCCCCGCCGGGTTCCCGGCCGGGGACGAGCCCGACTTCGCCTTCTGACCCGACGCGCCGCCGCCTGACATGGATACCGCGAGCTCCCTTCCGCGAGCGGATTGCGTGAGGGATTCGCGCCCGGAGGGCCGAGACGCCGGCGCGCCATCGATGTCGACCGGGGAAACGAGCGGGTCCGTGGCGCGCCGGCGGCTCGGCGCCGTTGGCAACGGCGGTATCGTTGCCTACGGCGCGCGAAGCCCGGCCCGGAGCGCGGCGGAGGGACACGCCCGCACCCGGCGTTTTCGTTTCGGGACCCGGCACCGACTTTTCGCACTCCGTATTACTACACCGCCGCCGCGCC
>DASQLJ010000269.1:0-4455 GCA_035630095.1 Longimicrobium sp. | reverse complement strand
CGCACCATCACCGTCTGCCGCTGCGGCGGCGCCGTCTCGCGCGCGATGTTGAAGGCGTGGCGGGTGCGCAGGTCGAGCGTCTCGAAGGTGAGCTTCATCCGGTCGTCAAGGGGTGCGAAAGTGCGGAGTCAGGATCGGGGGCGGATACGAGCGCTCCGACGACGGAACGGGGTCGCCGGAGCTTTCCATCGTACAACGGACCCGTCGACGCCCTGCGTCAGTGGCCGCCCGGCTTCGACGACACCAGCGGCGGCTCCACGGGCGGCGGGGTGATCATGGTGACGAAGTCGTACGGCGGCCACGGGCCCGTCAGGTCCAGGTCCAGCGCGGTGTTGAGCGCCGAGAGCTGGTCCACCCGGTCGCGGAACGCCTCGCTCGCGGCGCGCTCCACCAGGAACGCCGCCGACAGCACGCGCGGCGGGTCGCGCGGGAACGGCACCGCCGAGCGCGACAGGCGCCGCAGCTCGGCGTACATGTGCGTGGCCAGGTCCAGCGCGCGCGTCTCGGGGAAGCTGGGCTCGGCGAGGCCCACGTGCAGCCGGTACTCCCAGCGCCCGCGGACGCGGGCGAGCGCGCCGCGCAGCGAGGTGTAGTTCACCTCCAGGAACGACAGCACCTCGTCGTCGCCGGGGAAGACGGCGCCGCACGGGGCCGGCACCACGTCGCCGGCCAGCAGCGCGCGGTGCACCTCCCAGTGGCGCGCGGTCACGTTCAGCGCGTCGGTGTCGGCGCCGTTGGGCGGCGCGGGGGCCACCAGCGCGGCCACGTCCTCGTGCAGCACCAGCCGCGCGCCCAGCTTGGGGTCCACCGGGTCCCAGGCGAGGTCGTCGGCGTCGCAGGGGAGCACGGCCAGCAGCGACAGGCCGCGCGCCACGCGGCGCCGCTCGGGGCGGCCGCCGTTCGCCACCTCGGGCGCGGGCGTTTCCTCTCCCTCGCGCGGGTGGCGCGGGCGGATCGGGCGGCGCGGGCGCGAGCCCTCGGACGAAGGCGGCGGCGTGGGGGGGCGGTCGTCGCTCACGCGAAGGGGTTCTCCCTGAGCAGCGGATACAGCGCGCGCTGCGGGTTTGGGGTCGTCACCTCGGGCCCGTCGGGGCCCATGTACATGTCCACTTCGGTCCGGAATCCCACGTCGCCCGGGATGTAGATCCCCGGCTCGATGGAGAAGCCCACGCCGCGGATCAGCGTGCGCGTGTCCTTCGTCTCCAGGTTGTCGATGTTGGGCCCGGAGCCGTGCAGGTCGCGGTCGATGGAGTGCCCGGTGCGGTGGATGAACTGCGGCCCGTAGCCGCCCCGCTCGATCACCGCCCGCGCCACGTCGTCCACCTCGTACCCCCGCACCGCCTCGCCCGCCGCCGCGCGCGCCGTCACGTGCTCGATCGCCGCGTCGCGCGCGCCCGACAGCACCGTGAAGATGGCGGCCAGCCGGTCGGGCACCGTCTCGCCCACGTAGCCCATCCACGTCTGGTCGGCGTAGACGGCGCCGTCGTTCTCCTTCCCCCACAGGTCGATCAGCAGCAGGTCGCCTTCCTTGATCTCGGAGTGCTGCTCCGCGGTGGCGGCGTAGTGCGGGTTGGTGGCGTTGGCGTTCACCGCGATGTCCGCGTCGGCGCCGACGGTCAATCCGCGCCGGATCAGCTCCTCGCGCACCCACTCGCGCGTGTCCCACTCGCTGGCGCGGCCGCCCTCGCGCAACGTCCGCACCACGCGCAGGAAGGCGTCGTGCGCCACGTCGTGCACGACCTGCGCCGCGCGGCGGTGGCTGGCCTCGCCCTCGGCGCTCCAGCGCGAGTGGAAGGCGCTCACCAGGTCGCCCGACGACACGATCTCCGCGCCCGCCGAGCGGATCAGCTCGATCACGCCGGCGGGGACGCGGTCCACGTACGGCACCGCGTCGCCCTCGGCGAACTCCATCGCCACGCGCCTGCCCCCGACGACGGCGGCGAGCTCGGCGTCCAGCTCGCGCCAGCTCGAGTACTGGCGCTTCTCGCCGGCCCAGGTGGTCCACGGCTGCTGCTCGATGCGGTGGGTGATGGCCACGGGCTGGCCCTCCACCGGCAGGTACACGAAGTAGCGCCGCGTCATCGCGGGCAGCCCCAGCAGCCGCGAGGCCACGGGGTTGTTGTCGCGAAAGTTGTACAGCAGCCAGCCGTCGTACCCCAGCTCGGCCACCTGCCGGCGAATCGCCTCGATGGTCTCGGGCGACAGGGAGACGGTATCCGCGGTGATCGCCATCAGCCTTCCAGTCGTGAGTCGGTCATCTCGCCAGGTCCGGATCGTCGGGCGGCATCGGCGTGCTCGTCCCACGACAACATCCGTACCCGGTCACGGCGCGGCGTGTTCGGGGGACCAGCGCGTGCCCTTGATCATGGTGAGCCCCAGCACGCGCTCGCGGGTGAGCAGGCGATGGATCTCGCGCTCGCGCACCAGCGCGCCGCGCACGCCGCGCCACCCCCAGCGGCTCACCGCGCGCCGCAGGATCCCGATCTTCTCGCGCCAGGTGAAGATCTCGGAGAAGTCGGGGAAGGGCCCCCCGGCGCTGGGCCGGAAGGGCGACGGCGCGTCGGACCAGTCTTCCACCGTGAGCTCCACCACGCCCGCGTCGCGCAGGAGCTGCTTCCACTCCACCAGGATCATCGGCCGCGCGCCCAGGTGCGCCACCAGCACCTCGCGCCGCGCGGGGTCCACGTTGCCGGTCCAGATGAGCTGCACCAGCACCACGCACCCCATCGGCTTGGTTACGCGGGCAAGCTCGCTCACCGCGCGCGCCGGGTCGGCCGCCGCCGCCAGGCCGATCTCGCCGATCGCCACGTCGAAGATCCCGTCGCGGAACGGCAGGTCGTCGAGCGCGGCCGCGTCGAAGCTCACGCGGCCGTCCAGCCCCGACTCGCGCGCCCGCCGCTCGGCCTCGGCGACCAGCTCGCGGTCGGGGTCCACGCCCACGCACGCGGCGCGGTAGTTCTGCGCCAGGAACGAGGTGGTCACGCCGCGGCCGCAGGCGGCGTCGAGCACCTCCATCCCTTCGTGCATCTCCACCAGCGTGGCGATGCGCTGGAACAGCTCCTGGCCGCCGGGCGGAAACACCACCTCGCGGCTGAGCCGGACCAGGTCCAGCATCGACGGGCCGGACTCCCGGTTGGGCGGAAGGTTGAACACGTCCGGCGCGGGCTGCGGCATGGGGATGGAGTATAGGCGGCGGGCCGGGGGCGCGCGAGTGGGCGGGGCGGGGATGAACGGGTGCGGAGGACGGGTGCGGATCAACAGATGTGGATCAACGGGTGCGTATGAACGGGTGCGTGAGGAAACGATGGGACCGGCGCTACCAGTCCCATTCCTCCTCGTCCCAGTCGCCAGCGATGGCATCGCCGTCGAGGAGCGCATCATCGCCCCGCTCGGCCATCGTGCGGAAAGCGGCGTCCCAACCCTCGCGCCGAGGCTTGGTGAGATGCGCCTCTTCCTCATGGGTGATGGGCTCGGTCATGCGCTCACCTCGTCGGGTCGTTCAAAGTCGATTTCACGCCGCCGACAGACCCGCCAGCGCGCGCAGGTGCTGCACCACCGCCTCGGCCGTGGCGCCCTGCGCGTAGCCGCCCTCGAGGACGGAAACCAGCCGGCCGCCGCAGCGGTCGTCGGCCCACTCGCGCAGCTCCAGCGTCAGGTCGTACACCTCGCGCGGGGTCACGGCGAGGCCGCCCTGCGGGTCGCCGGCCAGGATGTCGAAGCCGGCCGAGAGCAGCACGAAATCGGGCGAATCCCCCGGCGGGATCGCGCCCAGCAGCTTGCGCGCCGTCTTGCCGAACTCCGCGCCGCCGCTGCCGGCGGGGAGCGCGGCGTCGTTCGCGTGCGGCTCGGCCGCGGCGCCGTCGGACTGCTGGTGGATGGAGATCACGCCGATGCCGGGGTCGCCGGCCACGCAGGTGCGGATCGCGTCGGCCGGGCGCGCGCCCCACGCCACCACCAGCACGCGCGCCGACCCGTGCGCCTGGCGCAGGTGCCGGGCGGTGATCGCGACGGTGTTGAAGAGCGAGAACTCGCCCGGCTCGTCCGGCAGCGCCCCGCGCCCGGGCGGCCGCGCGGGGACGAAGGCGTTGCGCGTCTCGCCGCGCTGCACCACGCCGGTGGCCGTGATCGCGCTCCCGGCGGACGCGAGCGCCGCATCCCACGACGCGCCGGAGACGGGGACGCCGCCCAGCTCCAGCGGCCGCCCCTCGGCCGCGGCGGCGATGGCGGTGCGGCGCACGTCGTCGATGTAGCGCTGCGTGTGCACGCGCCGCAGGTCGTCTTCCGACGCGTGCGCCCCCTGCACCTGCAGCATCGGCTCCCACAGCGCGACCATGTCCCTGTAGACGGCGCGGGTGATGGCCGGCAGCCGCCCCTGGTGGTCGGGATGGCTCCACCCGGTGTCGTGCCGCGAGCTGTCTTCGTGGCTCACGTATGCGGTGACCTTCACGTGCTCCT
>DASQLJ010000268.1:0-2950 GCA_035630095.1 Longimicrobium sp. | reverse complement strand
CCCGGCGAAGCGCAGGCCGCGCACGCCCTCGGCCACGTTGCCCCGCTCCACCCCGTCGAAGCGCGAATCGACGATGCGGATGTCGGAGATCTCGGAGCGCGGGTAGGCGCGCATGTACAGGCCGTACCTGCTCTTGCGGCTGGTGACGTTGCGCATCTCCACGTCGCGGACCACGGGGGTGAAGGGGCCGGCCTGCGCCTCCTCGTAGTACAGGTCCACGGAGAGCACCGAGTCCTTTACCTGGCCGATGGTCACGTCGCGCATGTACACGTGCTCCAGGATGCCGCCGCGCATCGCGTTGTTCTTGAAGCGGAGCGCGCGGTCCAGGTTGGGCGAGTCCATCTCGCAGCGCTCCACGAACACGTTGCGCACGTGGCCGCTGATCTCGCTGCCCAGCGTGACGCCGCCGTGCCCGTCCTTCATCCGGCAGCCGCGGATCACGATGTTCTCGCTGGGCACGGCGATGCGGCGCCCGTCGGCGTTGCGGCCGGACTTGATGGCGATGCAGTCGTCGCCGGTGTCGAAGGTGCACCCCTCGATCAGCACGTCGCTGCAGCTTTCGGGGTTGCAGCCGTCGTTGTTGGGCCCGTGCGTGTTCACCGTCACGCCGCGCACGGTCACGTTGCGGCAGAGCACGGGGTTGATCTCCCACATGGGGGAGTTGATGATCGTGACCCCCTCGATCAGCACGTTGCGGCAACGGTACGGCTGGATGAACTGCGGGCGCAGGTTCGACCCCTGCGCGAACACGCGCCGCTCCACCGGGGTGCCGGCCTCGACCATCTGCATCAGCCGGTCGCGCGCGGCCTTCTGGGTGGGGCCGCGGTCCCACTCGGGGTGCTGCTTCCACGCGCCTTTCCAGGGCCACCAGAAAGTTTCGCTCGCCTGGCCGTCCAGCGTGCCGCGGCCGGTGATCGCCACGTTCTCCTGCTCGAAGGCGTAGATCAGGGGCGAGTATCCCATCATCTCCATCCCCTCCCAGCGCGTGAACACGGCGGGGAGGTAGGCGCGCGGGTCGCGGACGAAGGCCAGCGTGGCGCCGGCTTCGACATGGAGGTCGACGCCGCTCTTCAGGTGCACGGGCCCGGTGAGGAAGCGCCCCTCGGGCACCACCACGCGCCCGCCCCCCGCCGCCGCGCACGCATCCACCGCCGCGGCGATGGCGCGCGTGGCCTCCGACGTCCCGTTCCCCACCGCGCCGTAGCGGGTGATGACGAAGTCGCGCGCGGGAAAGCTCGGCGGGCGGATGCGCGCCAGGATCCCCGGCACCGCGTCCCACCCCGTTCCGGCCGAGCGGCCGCCGAGGGACGCGCAGCCGGCGGCGGCGCCGGTGGGCAGCATCAGCCCCGCGCCGGCGAAGGCGGCGGCGCGGAGGAAGTCGCGGCGGGACAGCTCGCTCGGGTTCGTCATCGTCCAGGTGCTCGAGATCCACAGAACGGCGGTTGTTGCCGGGGCCGGATGCGCACGAGCCCAGCGGTCGTACGCCTTCAGCGCGCCGGCGGGCTCCTCGCTGTACCAGCCGTAGCCGGTGCGGCGGTCGGTGAGCCGCTCGTAGTCGTACAGGATCACCCCGTCGCGGTTGCTGAAGATCGGGCGATTCGTGCCCACCTCCACCATCCGCGCCCACAGCGGCCCCGCGCCCGGCTGCTCGCGTCTACCGCCCGAAAAGTCGTAGGTGTAGCCGAAGATGCGGTGCTCGCGAAACCACGCGGCGGCCGAGTGCACGGCGGCCACCACGCGCGCGTCGGGATCGGGCACCTGCATCAGCAGCCGCAGGATGCCGGCGCTCTCCCTGGTGGCCAGCGACGCGGGCTCGTAGCTGCGCGCGCGGATGGGGGCCAGCGTCAGCGGGTCGTGCTGCTGCCCCCAGATCGTCCGCTTCCCGCCGCTCACCACCTGCGCCGCGAGGATGCACTCGATCGCGCGTGCCGCCGCGGCCTCCGCGCGTCGGCGGAGGGCGGCGGGGACGAAGGCGGGGTCGCCGCGGCCCACGTCGCGCAGCAGCGCGGCGGCGTTCGCGGTGGCGTCGTCGTTGAAGGTGGCCGCGTCGTGGTAGCCGCCCTGCAGCGGGTAGACCTGCGGCCAGCAGCCGTTGGGGAACTGCGCGGCGAGGAGGTACTCGACCCCGCGCACGAAGGCGGCGCGGAAGCGCGGATCGGGCCCGGCGCGCTCGGCGAGCGCCAGAAAGCGCAGCTCGGCGGTGGTGGCGTTGTTGTCGAGCGTGGCGATGTACTGCCAGCCGTCGCTCTCGGAGAAGAAGCTCTGGCCCGGGCGGCGCGGCGCGGCGCGCATGTCCACGTGCTTGCTCCATCCCCCCGACGGCGTCTGGAAGGAGAGGATGGTTTCGGCCATGCGCCGCGCGCTGTCGCCGCGGAACCACGCCTCGTCCATCGCCCGCGTCACCTCGAACGACTGCCGCACGTACGGCGCGCGCGTCATCCGCCGCTGCCCCGTCGCCCGCAGCTCGCCCGCGATCAGCGCCTGGTCCGCCGCCTTCAGCGCCCGCGACCGGGCGAGATACGCCGTCCACTCCGCGCGCCGGGCGGCGGGGAGGGAGGCGAGCCGCGAGGGGGAGAAGACCGAGACGGTGTCGCGCTCCACCGCCGCCCCCGCCAGCCGCCCGATCGAGTCCACCGGCGACTGCTGCGCGGCGAGAGGCATCGCGGCGAAAAGCAGGGCGATCAGCGCACTGCGAATCCCCCAACGACGGGTGCAGTTCATGCGACGGTCGGCGCGGCGAAGAGGGGCGCGGCGACGAGGGCGCAGGCGCCGCGGAGACGCGGATAGCCGACGGACTGCTCGGGGATGACGGGGGTGGCCGCGGCGCCCGCGGTCAGCGCGCGGGTCTCGATCTCGGCGCGCACCAGCGGGCCGATCAGGTCCCACGCGGCCGTGACCTCGCCGCCCACGAAGATGCGCGACGGGTTGATGGAGTTGACGATCATCGCCA
>DASQLJ010000267.1:0-3608 GCA_035630095.1 Longimicrobium sp. | reverse complement strand
TGTCGGAGCGTGAGGCGGACGAGCTGGCGGAGCTCGCCGGGGCGGGCTTCGACACCGTCGTTCTCAACTCCGTCGCCCAGTACTTCCCGGACGTGGACTACCTGCTGCGCGTCCTCGAAGGCGCTGCGGCGGCGCTGCGGCCCGGCGGGCGGATCTTCGTGGGAGACGTGCGCAGCTTGCGGCTGCTCGGGGCCTTCCATGCGTCGGTCGAGCTGGCGCGCGCGCCCGAGGATCTGTCCATCGACCGGTTGCGGGAGCGGGTGCGGCGCGCGATGGCGGAGGAGCAGGAGCTGCTGGTGGAGCCCGGGCTGTTCGAGGCGCTCCGGAAGCGGATGCCGCGGCTCGGGCGCGTGGAAGTACAGGTGAAGCGGGGCGAGCACGACAACGAGGTCACGCGCTTCCGCTACGACGTCGTCCTCCACCTGGACGTGGAGCCCGCCGGGATCGTGGAGCCTGTCGTCCACCCGTGGGATGGCGAGGACACCGCCGGGCTGCGCGCGCGGATCGAAGGGAGCGCGTCGGCGCTGCTGGTCCGCGGTGTCCCGGATGCGCGGGTGCGGGAGCACGTCCGCGTGCTGGAGCGGATCTCCGCCGCGGACGCTCCGACGACGGTGGGCGGCGTTCGGGCGCTCTCGGACGCCGGGCCCGCCGGCGGGATCCGGCCCGACGCACTCTTCGAGCTGGGCGAGGAGATCGGCCGCGCGACCGAGGTGCGGCCCGGCGCGGCAGGGACGCTGGACGTGCTCTTCGGTCCGGCCGGCGGCGTCTCCGCCTTCCCGGCGGAGGGGGAGGGCGAGCGGCCCTGGGAGGCGTACGCCAACGACGCGCAGTGGGGTCGGCGGATGCGCGTGCTGACGCCGGCGCTGCGTGCCGCGGTACGGGCGCGGCTGCCGGAGTACATGCTCCCTTCCGCTTTCGTGGTGCTGGAGGCGCTGCCCGTCACCGCCAACGGCAAGGTGGACCGCGCCGCGCTCCCCGTGCCCGAGACGGCGGGCGCGCGCGAGGGAGCGTACGTGGCGCCGCGCACCCCCGCCGAGGAGCGGATGGCGGGGATCTGGGCGGAGGTGCTGGGGGTGGAGCGCGTCGGCGGGGAGGACAATTTCTTCGACCTGGGCGGCCACTCCCTGCTCGCCACGCAGCTGGTCTCGCGGGTGCGGGAGGCGTTCCGGACCGAGCTGCCGCTGCGGGCGGTGTTCGAGGCGCCGACGCTGGCGGAGCTTGCGCGCCGCGTGGAGGCGCTCCGGGCGGAGACGCTCGGCGACGCCGGAGCCCCTCCGCTGGTGCCGGTGCCGCGCGACGGCTCGCCGCTGCCGCTGTCCTTCGCGCAGCAGCGGCTGTGGTTCATCGAGCAGCTGGAGCCGGGGAGCACCGCCTACCACATGCCATCCGCGCTGCGGCTGCGCGGGCCGCTGGATGCGCGCACGCTGGAGCGCGCGCTCGGCGAGGTGGTGCGCAGGCACGAGGCGCTGCGCACCACCTTCGGCGAGACCGAGGGAGTGCCCTTCCAGGTGGTGCACCCCGCGGGCGCGGCGCGGCTGGAGCTGACCGACCTCTCGCGCCTGGCCGCCGGGGAGCGCGAGGCCGAGGCCCGCCGGCTCGCCCGGGAAGAGGCGCAGCGCCCCTTCGACCTGCGCGCGGGGCCGCTCTTCCGTACGAGGCTGCTGCGCCTGGGCGAGGAGGAGCACGTGCTGGTGCTGGCCATGCACCACGTCGTCAGCGACGGCTGGAGCATGGGGGTGCTCTTCCGCGAGTTGGGCGCGCTCCACGAGGCGTTCGCGCGCGGCGAGGCGTCGCCGCTGCCGGAGCTGCCGGTGCAGTACGCCGACTTCGCCGTCTGGCAGCGCGCCTGGCTCAGCGGCGAGGTCCTGGAGCGGCAGATCGCCTGGTGGAAGGAGCGCCTGGCCGGCGCGCCCCCGCACCTGGAGCTCCCCACGGACCATCCCCGCGCCGCGACGCCGGACACCCGCGCCGGACACGTATTCCGCGCGCTTCCGCCCGATACGGCGCAGGGGGTGCGGGCGCTGGCCAGGCGCGAGGGTGCCACGCTGTACATGGTGCTGCTCGCCGCGCTGGACCTGCTGCTGGCGCGCTGGTCGGGGCAGGAGGACGTGGTCGTCGGCACGCCCATCGCCAACCGCACGCGGCGAGAGACGGAGGGGCTGATCGGCTTCTTCGTCAACACGCTGGCGCTGCGCGCCGACCTCTCCGGCAACCCGTCGTTCCAGGCGCTGCTGGGACGGGTGCGGGAGACGACGCTGGGGGCGTACCAGCACCAGGAGGTGCCCTTCGAGCGCCTGGTCGACGAGCTGCGGGTGGAGCGCTCCTTGAGCCACACGCCGCTCTTCCAGGTGATGTTCGCGGTCAGCGACGGCACCGGCGGGCCTCGGCCGTGGGGAGGGCTGGCGGTGGCGCCGTACCCGGCGGGTGGTGGCGCGGCGAAGTTCGACCTGGACGTGATGGTGATGGAGCAGGAGGGTGGACTGGGGGTCGCGTTCACCTACCGGGAGGCGCTGTGGGACGCGCCGACGCTGGAGCGCGTCGCCGGGGCGTACGCCCTGCTGCTGGGGGCGGCGGCCGCGGACCCCGGGCGCCCGGTGCTCGGTCTTCCGCTGGTGTCGGAGGCGGAGCGGGAGAGCCTGCTGGCGGGGTCGAGCGGCCCGCTCCGCGGCTACCCGGCGGGACCCTGCGTGCACGACCTGTTCGCGGCGCAGGCGGCGCGCACTCCCCATGCTCCCGCGCTGGTCCACGCGGGCGAGGTCCTCGACTACGCGGGGCTGGAGCGCGCCGCCAACCGGCTCGCCAACCACCTCCGCCGCCTCGGCGTCGGCCCGGAGACCCGGGTGGGCATCTGCCTGGAGCGTGGTCCGGAGCTGGTGGTCGCCATGCTCGCCATCCTCAAGGCGGGCGGCGCCTACGTCCCGCTCGACCCCGCGTACCCCCGCGAGCGCCTGGCGTACATGCGGGAGGACGCGGGCGTCGCCCTGGTCCTCACCTCCGGCCGCCTCGCCGGCGCGCTCCCGGAGGGGACGCCCCTGCTCGCGCTCGACGCCGCCCGGGCCGCGATCGACGCCGAGCCGGACGTGGCGCCGGAGAGCGGCGTGGAGCCCGAGAACCTGTCGCACGTGATCTTCACCTCGGGCTCCACCGGGAGGCCCAAGGGGGTGATGATCCGCCACTCCTCGGTGGTCGTCCTGCTGCACTGGCTGCGCGAGACGGTCACCGACGAGGAGCGGGCCTGCGTCCTCTTCTCCACCTCGATCAACTTCGACGTCTCCGTCGCCGAGGTCTTCGGCACCCTCTGCTGGGGCGGGAAGCTGGTCCTGGTGGAGAACGCGCTGGAGCTGGCGAGCGTGCGCGAGCCGGTGGCGTACGCGAGCATGGTCCCCACCGCCGCCGCCGAGCTGCTGCGCGCCGGCGGCATCCCGGCGAGCGTGCGGACGCTCGTCCTCGGCGGAGAGCCGCTCCCGGCGGAGCTGGCACGGGCGCTCCACGCGATCGGCACGCTGGACCGGATCGGCAACGCGTACGGCCCGACGGAGGATACCACCTACTCCACCTTCGCGGTCGTTCCCCGCGGCGCGGACCGGGTCCCGGTCGGCCGGCCGGTG
>DASQLJ010000266.1:0-6731 GCA_035630095.1 Longimicrobium sp. | reverse complement strand
GAAGTCCTGGTGGATCACCTCGAGCATGCTGCCGCGCATGTACCGCGCGACGCCGGCCGCGTTGCCGATCCCCAGCGCCAGCGCGGGGAGAAGGATGTGCTTGAAGCGGTCGCCCATCTTCTCGCCGAAGCTCATGAACTCGTAGCCCACGCTGGTCATCCCGCTGGCGGGGAACTGCAGCCACCCCAGCCAGGGCCCCAGCGCCGGGTTGGCCGCGATCACCTGGTTCATCTTCAGCGAGAACACCAGGATCAGCATCAGCGCGAACCAGAACGAGGGCATCGAGTAGAAGAACAGCGCGCCGAACGAGAGCACGTTGTCGGCCAGCGAGTACTGCTTCACCGCCTGCACGATCCCGATCAGCATCCCCACCACGAAGATCATCACCAGCGCCACCAGGGTGAGCTGGAGCGTGTTCCACAGCACCCCCGGCAGGATCTCGCTGATCGGCTGCTGCTGGCCGAACGAGAAGCCGAAGTCACCGCGGATGAAGCTCCACAGCCACTTGAAGTACTGGATGTGCAGCGGCTGGTCGAGCCCCAAGTTGTGGCGCATCTGCTCGATCACCCGCGGGCTCACGTTCGGGTTCACGAAGCGCGCCGTGGGGTCGCCCGGTGCGATGTGGATGATGAAGAAGATGATCGTGAGGATCCCCAGCAGCAGCGGGATCGCCCCCAGTACGCGACGGATCAGGTATCCGACCATTGCTCACCGCTTCCCCGTGCCCGTGTCGCCCGCCGCTCCGGCCGTTCCGGCGCCGCCACCCTGCATCCCGCGCGGGATCCACCACTCCCACGCGTTCTGGTAGGCCCCGTAGATGTCCACCCGCGCGCCGCGCAGGCGGTCCGAAACCGCGGTCAGCTGATCATAGAAGTACAGCCAGGTATACGGCTGTTCCTGCACGATTCGCTCCGCGGCGCCGCGCCAGAGCGGATCGGCCGTTTCCCCGGTGGGCTGCGCGAGCGCCTGGTCCATCATCCGCTCGGCCTCGGGGTTCCTGTAGCTCACCACGTTGAAGGGCGATCCGGCGCGGAACAGGACCCCGAAGTCGGGCGAAAGCGCCACCTGCCAGCTCCCCAGCGCCGCCTCGAAGTTCTTCTCGTACAGCGAGTTCTGGAAGGTGACGGTCTCCATCTGCCGCAGCCGCGCGTCCACCCCCACCCGCTTCCACTGCTGCTGCACGATCTGCGTCACGTCGGCCCGGCGCGCGTTCCCCGCGTTGGTGACCAGGGTGAAGCGCAGCGGCCTGCCGTCCTTCTCGCGCACCCCGTCCCCGTCCGTGTCCACCCACCCCGCCTCGTCCAGCAGGCGCTTCGCCCCGGCGCTGTCGAAGGGGAGCGGCCCCATCCGCCGCGGGTCGTACAGCCCCCGGAAGATCGGGGGATACGGCCCGCCGGCCGCCACCGCGAACTCCTCCATGCGCAGCGCGCGCATGATCCCTGGCACGTCCAGGGCCATCCCGAGCGCACGCCGCACGCGGGCGTCCCTGAACGCCGGGTGCGCCGAGGGGTCGTAGGCGATGTACTCCCAGTAGCGCTTCTCCTCGCGCTCGATGCGCCAGCGGCGGGTGCCGGCGGCGGCGCGCACCATCGGCACCTGGTCGAACGCGATCCCGCGCACGAAGTCGGCGGTGCCGTTGCGCAGCTCCACCATGCGCGTGGTGGCCTCGGGGATCACGCGGATCACGAAGCGGTCCAGGTGGGGCCGGGGCTTGAAGGCGGGGTTGGGCACGAAGGTGATGCTCTCGCCGCGCCGCCAGGCGCCGATGCGGAAGGGCCCGCTCACCACCAGCCCGCGCGCCGGGTCGGCGAGCGACGGGTGGGTGCGGATGCCGCCGGGCCCCGCCGCCTCGTACACGTGCCTGGGGAGGATGCCGATGCTGCTGGCGAACAGCATCTCGGGGTAGCGCCGCTTGAAGTGGAAGGTGACGGTGGAGTCGTTCTCGGCGATCACCGAGTCGATCTGCGCCACGTCTTCCTGCCGGGGCGACGCCACCTGGGTGTCGGCCAGCATGCGGTAGGTCCAGGCGGCGTCCTCGGCGGTGATCGGGGCGCCGTCGCTCCACTGCAGCCCGCGCCGCATCCGGTAGCGGATGGCGGCCGAGTCGGCGCCCACGTACTCCCAGTGGTACGCCAGCGCCATCGGGTTGTCGTTGGAGGTGAGGTACACCAGCCGCCCGCCCTGCCACACCGCGCGGGTGAGCGCCATGTACATCACGTCGATCAGGTCGCCGTCGAAGGCGCTCTGGGCCAGCAGCGGGATCGGCTTCTCCATGTCGCCCAGCTCCACCAGCACGGCGGTGCCGCCGCGCTCGGGGGTGCCCTGGGCCTCGGGCGCCGAGTCCTGCTTCTCGGGCCCGCCCGCCCCGCGGTCGCCCCCGCAGGCGGCGGAGGCGAGCAGCGCGGCGGCCAGGAGCGTGAACGGGATCGCGTGCATGGGAGGGCGTGGGGGGCTCGAATGGTGTGGGATGCCGGGGTCGGCGTGGGCGCGGCCGTTCTCAACAGGTGCGCGCGTGCGTGAGCGCGCAAGTGCGTTCCGCCCCGACGCACTCCCCTTACGCCCTCGCGCACCCGTTCGATCTCACCCGTTCAGCCGCACCCGTCCCGACTCACGCGGGGTGCGAAAAAGTCGGTGCCCGGCCCGAAACGGAAAACCCGGCTCCGGGCGTGTCCCTCCGCTGCGCTCCGGGCCGGGCTTCGCGCGCCGTAGGCAACGATACCGCCGTTGCCAACGGCGCCGAGCCGCCGCCGCGCCATGGCCCCGTCTCGTTCCCGCTATCGACCGAGATGGCGCGCCGGCGTCTCGGCCCTCCGGGCGCGAATCCCTCACGCAAACCGCTCGCTCGCGGGACGGACTTGGTGGGACCCGTCCCGTATCCGTCGTTCAGGCACATCGGCTGGAGCGTGCCCGTTTAGACGCACCTTGTTCGACGCACCCGTTCGGGCGCGCCCATCCCGGACGCGCCCGTTCGATCCCCACCGTCAGCGCCCCTTCGCGCTGTCGGTTCCCGCCGCGGCGCCGGTGTCGGTGCGCGCGGCCGCGCCGGTGTCGGCGGGCGCGGGGCGGGGGGCGGACTGCACGGCGCGCTGCAGGCGCCGCGGGATCCACCACTCCCAGGTGTTCTGGTAGGCGCCGTAGGTGTCGATCTTCATCCCCCGCAGCCGGTTGTTCACGCCGTCGAGCTGGTCCATGAAGTAGAGGAAGGTGTACGGCTGCGCCTGCGCGATGCGCCCGGCGGCCTGGCGCCAGATCGGCTGCGCCAGCTCGGCGGTGGGCTGCCGCAGCGCCTGCTCGAAGAGCGCGGTGGTCTGCGGGTCGTTGTACGAGACGAAGTTGAAGGGGCTCTCGGGGCCCCACAGGGTGGTCAGGTCGGGCGAGAGCCCCACCGACCAGCCGCCGGCCGAGGCCTGGAACTGCTTCTTCGTCAGCCGGTCGAAGAAGGTGTTGGTCTCGCTCATCTGGATGCGCGCGTCCACGCCGATGCGCTTCCACTGCTGCTGCACGATCTGCGTCACGTCGGCCCGCCGCGCGTTCCCCGAGTTGGTCTCGAAGGTGAAGCGGAAGGGCTGCCCGTTGCGGTCGCGCACGCCGTCGCCGTCGGTGTCGCGCCACCCCTTCGCCTCGAGGATGCGGATCGCCCCGGCGGTGTCGTACGTCAGCGGCGGCATGGTGCGCGGGTCGTAGAGGTCGCGGAAGATGGGGGAATACGGCGCGCCCGCGGGAACGGCGTGCCCCTCCATCTGCAGCGCCCCGATCAGCCCCTTCACGTCGATCGCCATCCCCAGCGCGCGCCGGATCTCGGGGTCGCCGAAGGGCGCGAAGGTCCTGGGGTTGTAGCCGATGTAGTCGTAGAACCGCTTCTCCTCCACCTCGAAGCGCACGTTGGGCGCCTGCTGCCGCACGTGCGGCACCTGGTCGAAGGGGATCGGCCGCATGAAGTCGATGTTCCCGGTCATCAGCTCGGTGAGCCGGGTGGTGGCCTCGGGGATGATGCGGATGACGATGCGCTCGAGGCGCGGCTTCACCGGGAAGTGGGGGTTGGGCACCAGCGTCACCTGCGTGCCCTTGGCCCACTCGCCGATCTTGAAGGGACCGCTCACCACCAGGTGGCGCGCCGGGTCGGTGAAGGCGCGGTGGGTGCGGATCTGCCCCGGGGCGACACCCTCGAAGACGTGCGCCGGGGCGATGCCGAGGCCCGAGTGGAAGAGCATCTCTGGGTAGCGCCGGTCGAAGTAGAAGGTGACCGTGCTGTCGTTCTCCGCGACCACGCTGTCGATGTGGTTGGCGTGGTCCTGCTGCGGCGACGCCACGCTGGCGTCCTTCACCAGCTTGTAGGTGAACACCACGTCGGCCGCGGTGATGGGCCTGCCGTCGGACCAGCGGCGGCCGGAGGCCAGGTGGTAGCGCAGCGCGCTGGAGTCGGGCGGGAGGAACTCCCACGCACGCGCCAGCGCCGTGGGGTTCTCGGTGGCGTTCACGTACACGAGCCCGCCATCGCGCCACACGCCGCGGCTGAGCGAGTTGAACATCACGTCGCCGCCCAGGTCGCCGTCCAGGCTCGACTCGGCCAGGAGCGGCAGGGGGCGGTTGATGTCGGACAGCTCGGCCAGCACCGCGGTGCCGCCGGTCTCGGGGGTGCCGCCGGTGTCGGCCGCGGCCGCGGCGCCGGCAGGGCGGTCGCCACCGCCGCCGCGGTCACCGCAGGCGGCCAGGGGCAGCAGCGCCGCCAGCACGGCGGCGCGCACGAGGGGGAGGGCGGGGATCGGGTTCCGCATGGGTGTCAACCGGGGTGCGTGGGGGTGTGGGCCGTGCTCTCGGGGTGCCGCATGCAACACGCTCGGGTCGCGGGCGCGCGGGCGGGGCCGCCCGCCGGGGTGCGGGGGACCCCCGTCCGCCGGACGGGCGTCGAGGCGCGGGCGGGGAGCGGCGAGGGAGGTCGGATATCGTGTCGAATCCACCCTTGCCGTATCGCCCGCCCGCCATGGAAGTCTCCCTCTCCCGCCCTCGTGCCGCGCCGGCCGCCGCCGCGTGCCCCGCGAGGGGGGGCACGCGTTCTACGGCCGCGCGCGGCGCGGGGTTCCCGCGGCTAGCGGCGGCGGTCGGCGGGGATCCACCAGTCCTTCACGTTGGCCAGCTTGCTGCGCGCGTCCATCTCCACGCCCTGCAGCCGCGGGCCCACACCGGCCATGTCCTCGCTCCAGAAGAGGAAGGTGACGGGCTGGTCCTGCTGCAGGATCTGGGAGTACTGCGCCCAGGTCTGCTTGACCTGCGCCGGCTCGGTGCCGCGCAGCCCCTGCGCCATCAGCGCGTCCGCCTGCGGGTTGCAGTAGCCGGTGCGGTTGGCCGAGTTCGGCACCCGCGCCTGCTCGCAGGAGAAGAGGGGGGTGGGGTCGACCTTGAAGGTGTCGAGCGACCAGTTGGCGATCACCGCGTCGTAGTCGCGCGACTTGAACTGGCGCAGCATGGTCTGGAACTCCTGCGTGCGCACCTCGATGTCGGCGCCCACGGCCTTCAGCTCCTGCTGGAGCACCTGGGCCATGTCCTGGTGCGTGCGGTTGGCGGTGTTCACCATCAGAACGAAGCGCAGCGGCTTGCCGTTCTTCTCCACGATGCCGTCGCGGTCGCTGTCCACCCACCCGGCCTGCGCCAGCGCCTGCCTGGCCCCGTTCACGTCGAAGGGGGGCGGCGGCGTGCGGCTGGACATGGGGCTCCAGTCGGGAATCATCCCCGAGGCCGGCACCGCGAAGCCGCGCATCAGCCCCTTGATGATGCTGGCCCGGTCGATCGCCATCCCCATCGCGCGGCGCACGGCGGGGTCGTTGAAGGGGGCGCGCGTGCCGTTCCACGCCAGGTAGGTGAACTCGCGCGACGGGTAGTGCTTGAGCGTGAGCCCCGGCTGCGCCTGCACCTGCGCGGCCTGGTCGGGCTGCAGCGTCCACCCGATCACGTCGGTGGTGCCGTTCACCAACTCGGTGACCATCGTGGTGGGCTCGGGGATGATGCGGAACACCACCCGGTCGAGCTTCGGCCTTCCCCCCAGCCCCGCCGGGAACGCCGTGTTGGCCTCCAGCGTGAGCGTCTCGTTGGGCTTCCACGCGGTGAACTTGAACGGGCCGCTGCCCACCGGCTGGCGGTTGTACGCCGCCTGCGAGAGCTGCGCGCCGGGCGTGCTCTCGAGCAGGTGCTTGGGGATCGGCGCCCACCAGAAGTCGTCCAGCGCCTGCGCGTGCGGGGCGGTGAACGAGAAGCGGATGGTGTGCGGGTCGATGACCGTGGCGCTCTTGACCAGCGCCAGGTACGCCGAGCCGATCAGCGACGCGGTGGTGGTGTCCTTGGCCAGGTCGAAGGTGAACTTGACGTCCTCGGCGGTGACGGGGCGGCCGTCGTGCCACTTGACGTCGTTGCGCAGGTGGAAGACCACCGCCGTGTCGGAGAGCTCCCAGCGCTGGGCCAGCCAGGGCACCGGGTTGAGCCTGGCGTCGTACTGGATGAGCGGCGTGAACAGCATGAAGCGGATCACGTCGTCGGTGGTGGCGTGGGTGTTGACGACGGGGTTGAACGCCTGGAAGTCGCTGGTCACGGCGAGCACCGCCATCCCGCCGGTCTGCGGCGGGCCGGCGGCCGCGGCGGCGCCCTGGCCTCCTCCGCCCCCTCCGCCACCCCCTCCGCACGCGGCCAGCACCAGCGCGGCCATCGCCCACCACCCGGCCTTCGACGCTCTCGCTGCGGTC
>DASQLJ010000265.1:0-6851 GCA_035630095.1 Longimicrobium sp. | reverse complement strand
TTCTTCTACAACGCGAAGGAGCTGCTGGCGCGCGGCAGCGGGCCGTACTTCTACCTCCCCAAGCTGGAGAGCCACCTCGAGGCCGGCCTCTGGAACGACGAGTTCGTGGCCGCGCAGGAGGCGCTGGGGATCCCCGTGGGCACCATCCGGGCGACGGTGCTGATCGAGACGATCCTGGCCGCGTTCGAGATGGACGAGATCCTGTACGTGCTGCGCGACCACGCCGCGGGGCTCAACGCCGGGCGCTGGGACTACATTTTCAGCATGATCAAGAAGTTCCGGAACCGCGAGGACGCCGTCATGCCCGACCGGGTGCAGGTGACCATGGCGGTGCCCTTCATGAAGGCCTACGCCGAGCTGCTGGTGCAGACCTGCCACCGCCGCGGCGCGCACGCCATGGGCGGGATGGCCGCGTTCATCCCCAGCCGCCGCGACGCCGAGGTGAACCGCACGGCGCTCACCAAGGTGACGGAGGACAAGGAGCGCGAGACGAAGCAGGGCTTCGACGGGACCTGGGTGGCGCACCCCGACCTGGTGCCGGTGGCCCGCGAGGTGTTCGACCGGCACCTGGGCCCGAAGCCGAACCAGAAGGACGTGCTGCGCGACGACGTGCGGGTGGAGGCGCGCGAGCTGATCACCTGCGGGATCGCGGGGGGCGAGGTGACCGAGGGGGGCGTGCGCCTCAACATCAGCGTGGCGCTGCAGTACGTGGAGGCGTGGCTGCGGGGGAACGGCGCCGTCGGCATCAACAACCTGATGGAAGACGCCGCCACCGCCGAGATCAGCCGCGCGCAGCTCTGGCAGTGGATCCGGCACCGCACGCCGATCGCGGGCGACGGGGTGATGACGCCGGACGTGTACTGCCGGCTGCGGGACGAGGAGGTCGAGACGCTGAAGGCCGGACGGGACGGCGACACCGCCGACCTGGACCGCGCGGTGAAGCTGCTCGACGACCTCGTGATGGGGGACCATTTCGCGGAGTTCCTGACCATCCCGGCCTACCAGCTCCTGGGCTGAAGGACACGGGGCATTCATCGACTGACACACGGGAAGACGGAGGAGCCGATGAGCCGGGAGAGCTTCGAACAGCAGGTGCGCGAGCTGGAGATCCAGTGGCTGACCGACGGCCGCTGGGAGGGGATCGCGCGCGGCTACAGCGCCGCCGACGTGGTGCGGCTGCGCGGCTCGGTGCGGACCGAGCAGACGCTGGCGCGCCGCGGCGCCGAGACGCTGTGGCGGCGCCTGCACCAGGACCAGCCCGTGCGCACCTTCGGCGCGCTCACCGGCGCGCAGGCGGTACAGATGGTCAAGGGCGGGCTGGAGGCCATCTACCTCTCGGGGTGGCAGGTGGCGGGCGACAACAACCTCTCGGGGCAGACCTACCCCGACCAGAGCCTCTACCCGTCGAACTCGGTGCCCGCCGTGGTGCGGCGCCTGAACAACGCGCTGCTGCGCGCCGACCAGGTGGAGTGGTGCGAGGGCGACGGCGAGACCCGGCGCGACTGGCTGGTGCCGATCGTGGCCGACGCCGAGGCCGGCTTCGGCGGGCCGCTGCACGGCTTCGAGCTGACCAAGGCGATGATCGAGGCGGGCGCCGCAGGGGTGCACTTCGAGGACCAGCTCGCCAGCGAGAAGAAGTGCGGACACCTGGGCGGCAAGGTGCTGGTGCCCACCTCGCAGTTCGTGCGCACGCTGGTGGCGGCGCGCCTGGCCGCCGACGTGATGGACGTGCCCACCGTGCTGGTCGCCCGCACCGACGCCGACAGCGCCGCGCTGCTCACCAGCGACGTGGACGAGCGCGACCGCGGCTTCTGCACCGGCGAGCGCACGGCCGAGGGGTACTTCCGCGTGCGCAGCGGCCTGGACGCCGCCATCGCCCGCGGGCTGGCCTACGCGCCGCACGCCGACCTGGTGTGGTGCGAGACCAGCACCCCCGACCTGGACGAGGCGCGCCGCTTCGCCGACGCGATCCACGCGCGCTTCCCCGGCAAGATGCTGGCGTACAACTGCTCGCCCAGCTTCAACTGGCGGAAGAACCTCGACGCGCACACCATCGCCAGGTTCCAGACGGAGCTGAACGCGATGGGGTACAAGTTCCAGTTCGTCACCCTGGCCGGCTGGCACCTCATCAACCTGCACACCTTCGAGCTGGCGAAGGCGTATGCCGAGGAGGGGATGACGGCCTACGTGGCGCTGCAGGACCGCGAGTTCGCGCGCGAGGCCGACGGCTACACCGCCACCAAGCACCAGCGCGAGGTGGGCGCCGGCTACTTCGACAAGGTGCTGATGACCGTCACCGGCGGCGAGGCGTCGACCGGCGCGCTCACCGGCAGCACCGAGCAGGCGCAGTTCGCCGCCTGACCGGCGCGGACGGGAACGAGGACAAGCGGGGTCCGCCGGGAGCTTTCCGGCGGACCCCGTGTCATTTCATCCCGCTTCGCGCGTCGATCGATCTCCTGACATTCCCCGGCTGGCTCCCTTCCCCCGGCTGCCTCACCGCGCTCCCGCGAGGGGGCGACGGCGACATTGCATCTCATGTCTCGGTCGAAAAGTGTCGCGCCCGCGGCATCCATCCATTGTTGATGAAGGTGACGCGCGGGGGGTGCCGCGCGTCTCGGGAGAGCGGGGCGGCGGGTGCGTCTAACGAGAAGGAGGGATCGCGCCGGCCCCAAAGGTCCGATCGTAAATAGGCGAATTGGTTGCGGCGCCGCGGGCCGGCGGATTGACGGTGGATGGGACCGGACGTTAACGTCACCTCCAGCCACAATTCGTCCACTTTCATCCCTCGCATGGCCCCCTCGCCGCACCGCTTGAACTCTCCAGGAGCCTAGGTGTCTACCGTACCTCCGTACCTGGGAGAATTCGGCGACGAAGACGTGCGCTGGCTCAACGAGCACGGCGCGCATCGCCGCGTGCGCGCCGGCGAGCAGGTCATCACCGAAGGAGTCACGCCCGAGCACATCTTCGTGGTGCTCGAGGGCGAGTTCCGGGTGTCGTCGGAGTCGATGCGCGACCCGGACGTGATGCGGGTGGGGGAGGGGCAGCTGCTGGGCGAGATGTCGTACATCAACCGCAAGCCCCCCGGCGCGTCGGTGTTCGCCGTGACGGACGGGGTGCTGCTCGGCATCCCCCGCGCCAGGGTACGCGCCAAGATCGTGGACGATCCCGCGTTCGGCAGCCGGTTCCTCAAGGTGCTGGGGGAGTTCGCCGTGGACCGGATGTGGCTGTACAACCGCCGCGATGCCGACCCGCCGCCGCCCCAGCCCGAGCCGGATCTGGATGCGGACCTGCGGGTGGCCGACCTGATCAGGAGCCTTCTGGAAGGGAGGATGCCCCCAGCACCCGCCCCGCCTCCCGCGGATGGAGGTAGAGGAAGCGGCGTGCGGAAGGGCCGCTGGGGAAGGGGAAGACGTGGCGACGGAGGGCGGGAGAAGAAGGATGAGGCGGAATGAAGGTGACGGCGGTGCGGCACGATGAAAATCCACCCTCCCCCGCAAAGCTGGCCGCAAAGCTGGGGAGGGTGGGATGCGTTCAGGGCGAGCGCGGGCAGATCTTGGCGGCGGACGCGGCTTCCTCCGCCCGTCCGCGTAGTCAGGATGTCGGGCCTTCGGGCGCTCGCGTGGCGAACCAGATGTAGAGGGGGATGCCCGCGAGGAGCGTGAGGAAGCCCCAGAGCACCACCTGCGCGCCCACGCCGTAGACGGCGTAGAGGAGGAAGGCGAAGGCGATCGGCGCCACCCACTGCGCGCGCCGGCGTTCGCGCGGCGTGTAGCGGGCGGGGTCGCGGCGGGCCAGCATCAGCTCGGCGGCGGCGGCGTACAGGTGCGGCACCAGCGTGAGCAGCACCGACAGCAGCACGATGAAGTTGAACACGCCCAGCAGCGTCTGGCGGAAGTAGAGCAGCAGCAGCACGCTGGCCACCCCCGTCCCCACGATCAGCGCCACGTGGGGCGTGGCGAAGCGCGCGTGCACCCGCCCCAGCCCGCGGAAGAAGATCCCGTCGCGCGCCGCGGTCACCGGGATGCGCCCCGCCATCAGGATCCACCCGTTGAGCGTGCCGATCCCCGCCGCGATCGCCGCGGCGCCGATGAAGGCGCCGGCCGCCGGCCCCAGCGTGCGCGTGGCCGCCAGCGCGATCGGCCGCGACGACGCGGCGATCTCGCCCGTGGGCAGCGCGCCGGTGACGGCGGCGGAGGCGACCAGGAAGATCACCGTGGCCAGCGCGTAGCCCACCAGCGTGCCGCGGCGGATGGTGCGGTCGGGCCGCTGCACCTCCTCCGCGGGCACCGTGGCGCTCTCCACCCCCGAGTACGCCCACACCACCAGCGCCGCGCCGGCCGCCAGCGAGCCCCAGCCGTGCGGCGCGAACGGGGTGAAGTGCTCCGCCCGCGCGTGCGGCAGCATCGCCAGGGAAACGAAGAGCATGGGCAGGGCGCAGGTGCACATCACCGCCACCTGCAGCCGCGCGCTCTGGCGAATCCCCAGCACGTTCAGCAGGCACAGCCCCCAGAGCAGCGCCTGCCCCAGCGCGAACTGCAGCAGGGTGCTCTCCGCCAGCGGCCGCGAGAAGCCCACCGCGTAGCCCACCACGGCCGTGACGATCGCCGCGTTCCCCACCACCGCGCTGATCCAGTAGCTCCACACCACCTGGAACCCCGCGAAGTCGCCGAACGCCTCGCGCGCGAACACGTACGGGCCGCCGGTGAGCGGGTAGCGCGTGCCCAGGCTGGCGTAGACCAGCGCCACGAACAGGTACCCCGCCGCGGTGAGCGCCCACGCCACCATCCCCAGCGGCCCCACCGCCTGCGCCAGCGACGCGGGGAGGGTGTAGACCGACGTCCCCACCATGTTGCCCACCACCAGCGCCACGGTGCCGAGGAGCGTGAGCCCGCGCACCAGCGACGGTCGCTCGGGCGTGCGGTGGATGGACGGATCGGCGGGAGGCGCGGTGGATGACACGGCGGGGCGGGATTGGGGACGTGGGATGCGGAGAGGCCGATCGAATGTGCGCGGCTCGATCCGCCGCGACAAGCTTGACCTGTGTGTGATCGGCCGAAGGGTTGTGCGGGTACCGGGATCCGCGTCGGGGTGCGGGCGTCTTCCCGGGGGGCGGCTGAAGCCGCGGCTGGGACCATGGGAAGCCTCGCAAACCGCGCGAGGCTGTGGCGGAAGCATCCGCATCATTCCCATGGCGCCGTGGCTTGACGGCGTTCGGCGTGCGGGTGAACGTGAGCCGGGCACCGATTCCATTCTCCGAGGCAGGATTGTTGTCGAACGATCTCGCACACCAGGGCTGGGCCCCGGCGCCGTACGGCTACGTGGACGACGCCGGCGTGCCCGTCCCCACGGATCGCGAGTCGCTGCTGGCGCGTTGCGTCGGGCCGGGGGCGGAGCGGCCGGAGGGCGTGTGGACGCCCGAGAGCGGCGGGGTGGTGCCGCCGTGGGAGGTGCCCTGGATCTTCGCGGCGATGATGGCGCCGGCGATCGACGCCGTACGCGGCCAGTTGAAGACGGGCGGGGTGGTGTTCGCGATCACGTGCGTTCTCTTCCTGCCGTCGCTGTTTTCCGAGGGATCTTCCGGCCCGCCCCTGTTGCTGATCCTGTCGGGGATGTGGCTGGCGCAGGTGCTGCTGGCGTACCGCCAGGTGCGGACGATGACCCCCGCGAAGTTCGCGGGAGAGATCGAGGAAGCGCGCAGGCTGCCGCCGGCGCGGGAGGGGACCGCGGTGTACACCCGCGCCCTGGCGGCGATGATCGGCGTGGTGGCGGTGGCGCAGGTGGTGTCGCCGGGGACCTCGTTCGACACGGCGGGGCTGGTGAAGGACGCGGTGCGCCGGGGCGAGTGGTGGCGCCTGCTCACGGCGCCGCTGCTGCACGGCAACCCCATGCACCTGCTCTTCAACGGGATGACGCTGCTGGCGCTGGGCACGCTGGTGGAGCGCTACGCCCACGCCGCGCTGGTCCCGCTGGTGTTCGTGGCGGCGGCGCTGGCGGGCGGGCTGGCCTCGGTGGCGCTGTACCCGAACACCACGTCGGTGGGCGCCAGCGGCGGGATCATGGGGCTGATCGGGTTCGCGCTGGTGCTGTCGCTGCGCCGCCGCGAGCTCCTCCCCCGCAGCCTCTTCCGCGACCTGCTGGCCGACGTCGGCTGGATCGCGCTGATGGGGCTGGCGGCCTATCGCTACATCGACAACGCCGCGCACGCCGGCGGGCTGCTGGCCGGCGTGCTCCTGGCGCTGCTGCTGGTGCCCCGCGGCGGCCACACGCCGCACTGGGAGCCCTCGGCCGCGATGCGCGCGGCGGGGTGGATCTGCCTCGGCGTCGTCGGCACGTCGGCGTTGCTGGCGGTCGCGGCGATGTTCGGGGTCGTGTAGAACGGCGCCGCATCCGCTCGAGCTCGTCGCCCGAAGCTGCGAAGATCGAGGAGAACGCAGCGATGGCGGATCCGGCATCCACCGGCCCACGTTCGCTCCCGATCCACCGTTCTCCTTGACGGGGGACGAGACCAGCACTAATAATTAGACGTATGTCTAATAGACGAGCGACTAAACGTTTCGCCGTCGGGGCGGACGCCGAACCCGGAGCCGGATGCTGGACGCCACCCTGCGCGCGCTGGGAGACCCCACGCGCCGCGAGATCCTGAAGGCACTGCGCGCGGGCGACCTGACCGCGGGCGACATCTCGGCGCGATTCCCGATGACCGCCGCGTCGGTGTCGCACCACCTGTCGGTGCTCAAGGAGGCGGGGCTGGTGACCTCGGAGCGGAACGGCCGAAACCTGATCTACTCGCTGGAAACCACCGTCTTCCAGGAGTTCCTGCAGGAGATGATGGGCTTCCTGGGCAAGGGGAG
>DASQLJ010000264.1:0-3377 GCA_035630095.1 Longimicrobium sp. | reverse complement strand
GCCGCCGCCGACCGCGCGGGCCGCGGCATCGGCGACCTCTCCGGCCGCGGGCGCGAGGAGAGCACCGTGGCGGGCGCGCAGATCGTGGTGGACTACGGCACGCCGATGAAGCGCGGGCGCGACATCTTCGGCACCGTCGTGCGCTGGGGCGAGCTGTGGCGGACGGGCGCCAACCGCGCCACGCACTTCACCACCAGCCGCGCGCTGGTGCTGGGCGACCCCGCCTCCGGCCGCACGCTGGAGGTGCCGGCCGGCGAGTACACCCTCTTCTCCATCCCCGCCGCCGACGGCGGCGTGCTGATTGTCAGCCGCCAGACGGGCCAGAACGGCACCAGCTACGACCCCGCGCGCGACCTGGGCCGCGTCCCCATGCGCCGCGTCCCCGTCGCCGAGCCCGTGGAGCGCTTCACCATCGAAGCCGACCCCGCCGGCGCCTCCGGAGGCGTCCTCCGCATCCTCTGGGACACCTCCGAGTTTCAGATCCCCTTCACCGTTCGATAAAGATCCAGATCGATCGGAAGGCGGATGAACATCGCCCCGCCGACGAGCGATCGTCGGCGGGGCGTTGCATTGGGGGGTGCGGGTGATCGGATGATCGTAATCGTCGCCCCGAATCCCAATCCGTTGCAGTTCAGCAGTCATCCAGAGGCCCGGCCGAGCGGATCTCGCCCCTACACAAGCAACGGCAGGGCCGTAGGATCTAGCCGACGAAGCAGCGAGGCTCGGGCGCGGCAGCGACGAGAAAGCCGAGGCCGCCACGACCGAGGCCCACGCGATCTCGTGTCGTACCGGATTCCACTCGCGCCGCGGCTGTCGCGGCCGTGATCGTGTCCTCGCTGCCGCGCCCAAGCCTCGCTGCGGACTCGGCTAGATTCTCACGGCCCTGCCGTCATTCGCGAAGGTTGGCTTTACGCGTCCGGGCCTCAGAATGACAGTTTGGTGGCTGCAAGTCATTGGATTCCGTGCGATCGGAGGTCTCATGGCCAGTCGTGCACGCGAATCCCGCCGTCCCGCGCGAAAGCGTGCCCGGCTACCTCCACCGGAACGGGGGAGGTGGCGGCCCTAATACCATTTATCTAAACGGATTGTGCAATTTGGGTGATGTACTCGTAGCCGGTGATGGAGGCGAGCGTTTCGTGCGAGTAGCTGCGCAGGATCTCACCCACCCGTTCCTTCAGCGTACCGAGACTCGCGGGCAGCTCGGAGCCAAGCCACTTCCTCAGGTCCTGCCAGAGGCGCTCCACGGGATTGAGTTCCGGGCTGTAGGGCGGCAGACGAACGAGGAGAACGTTGTCGGGAACGCGCAGGCGCTTGGCCGTATGAGCTGGCGCACCGTCGGTGATCAGCACGTTGAGGCTGTCCGGGTACGCCGCGGAGAACTCGTTGAGGTAGGCTTGGAAGCAGGCGGTGTCCAGCGCCGGCATCTCGAGAAAGAGGGACTCGCCGGTGAGCGGCTCGACCGCGCCGAAGAGCCAGTAGTACTCGTACCGGGGGTTCACGGCTTGGAGCGGCTTCACCCCGAAGGCGCTCAGGCACCGCCGCATCATTCCCTCGTGCAGTCCCAGGCGGGCTTCGTCCTGCGCGAAGAGGCGGACGCCTCGTCGGAAGCGGGTGACGGCCGCCTCGACGGCCCCTTCGAAGACCTCCTTCAGCCGGTCTGGGAAGGCAGCGACCTCGGTCTCGTTTTTTTTACATGGCTGGGCCGCGCTCGCTTCAGCTTGGACTTGAGGCGGTAGCGCACGAGTTTGTGGACGGTCGAATAGGGGACTTCCAAGTCGAAGTCACCCTTGAGCCAACGCTGTACTTGGAGATAGCCGCCCGTAAATCCGTCTTGGTCCAGGCGTACCTGGAGAGCCTGAAAGACTGGCTCGGGAAGAGACTTCTGCTCCGCCTCGGGAGCGCCTTGCCCGATGTGCAGCAGTTTCTCCAGCCCGCCAGATTTGTAGAGGAGGAGCCAGTTTCGGACCGAGTTGCGGTGGACTGCAAGATGTCTTGCCGCCGCCGCACTGCTCTTTACCGCACCGGAACGGATCAGGACGAGCAGGTGCAACCGACGCCGGATCTGCGCGTCCCGCTCCGCCTTCAGCAACTCTTCGAGTTCTTCCTGCGACTCCGAGATCGCGGGAAAGCATTCACCCATCGGTCCACTCCAGTTCGAGTTGACCACAAAGGTGAACGAAGTGCACAATTTGTCAAGGCAATTGGTATAAGGCCGCCGGAGGGGGCGCGGGGCCGCGGACACGCCCCGACGCACGTCCCTCGCGCACCATCACCCCGACGGGGCGACGACGCCGCGGAGGGTGGCGTGGCGCAGCTTCTCGCCGGGGTACCACTCCAGCGCGGCGACCTCCACCTCCACCGTGGGCTCCACCCAGCGCACCGGCTCGCCGCGCGCGACGGAGTGCGGAAAGGGCGAGCGCTCGCACTGCAGCGGCGTGAGCGCGGCGCGCAGGTCGCGGCGCACGGGCGCGCGCGCCCACCCGGCCACGCGCCCCGCGTACACCGGCCGCCCGTCCGCGCCCGACGCGCACACGAAGACCGTCCCCATCCCCGGCGTGTATCCCGCCACGCGAAAGCGGAAGACGCGGAAGCACTTCACCTTCAGCCAGTCGCGGCAGCGCGCGCCGGCCCGGTATCCGCTCCCCACGCGCTTGCTCACGATCCCCTCCAGCCCCGCCCGCCACGCCTGCGCGAAGAGCAATTCGCCGCTCCCGCGCAGGTGGTCGCACCAGCGCACCATTCCGCGCTCGCAGCGGCCGCGCACGCGTTCCTCCAGCCGCGCCTTGCGCTCCAGCACGCAGGCGCGCGAGAGGTCGCGCCCCTCCAGCCAGGGCGCGTCGAAGAGCTGGTAGGCCAGCGGAAGCGCCCCTGGCGCCCCCCGGATGGCCATCGGCAGCGCGCCGAAGTCGGGGCGGCCGTCCGCAGCCAGCGCCACCAGCTCGCCGTCCAGCCACGCATCCCCCGTCTCCAGCGCCTCCACCGCCTCCGCCACCACGCGAAGCCGCGCCGTCCAGTCCTCGCCGCCGCGCGTGATCAGCCGCGCCTCGCCGCCCTCCACGCGGCAGAGAAGGCGGAAGCCGTCGTACTTCACCTCGTGGATCCACCCGTCCCCACGCGGGGCCTCGCGGGCGGAGGTCAGCAGCTGCGGCTCGATCCGGCGCGGGAGCATGCGGGAGACGGGGGAACGTGGGTCCGATGGTGGTGCAAGTGCATCTCCCTCCCCAATCTGCGCGCTCTCCGCACCCTTGCGAGTGGGAACGGCGTGCTCATTCGCGGACCGCTCCGGAAACGCCATGGCGCCGCCGTCCCATCCCCATGGTGCGACTCGCTTTATCCCCGTATGCGTCTGGCCCGCCTCTTGCTTTTGCGAGGCTCAA
>DASQLJ010000263.1:0-2449 GCA_035630095.1 Longimicrobium sp. | reverse complement strand
AGGTGGCCTCGTCGGTCAGCAGCAGCGGCACGCGCGCGTCGGCCAGCATGTAGCGCAGGCGCGCGGGGGGCAGGGTGATGTCCAGCGGCAGGTAGGCGCCGCCCGCCTTGAGCACCGCCAGCAGCGACACGGGGAGATAGGCGGTGCGCTCCAGCAGCACGGCCACCGGCGTCTCCAGCCCCACGCCCAGCGCGCGGAGGTGGTGCGCCAGCCGGTTCGCGCGCCGGTGCAGCTCGGCGTGCGTGACCTCGCCCGCCGCATCCACCAGCGCCACCGCGCCGGGATCGCGCCCGGCGACGCGCTCCAGCAGGCGGTGCAGGGTGGATTCGGCCGCGGGCGCCGCGGCGGGGACTGCGTGGCGTGGGGAGGTGTCGAGAAGGGACATGGAGCGGGGCGGTCGGCGCTCGGGGTTGACGGCACCGGGCCGGGCGAGTGCGGCCGGAGCACACAATATCGCAACAGCCGGCGGCCCGTGGCGAGGGGCGGCGCTTACATCGGGCTTACATCGGAGGGATTTGGAGAGGGCAGGTGCATGCGGCGGCGGGGCCCCCTCCCCCCGACCCCCTCCCCACGCTTCGCGCACGCTTCGCGGGGGAGGGGGGCAAGCTACTTCGGCGCGGCGGGCGGGCTCGGGCGTGGGGGATGAGCTGTCATCCGGACACCGGAGGCGTCCACTCAGGCCTCAGCACTTCTTTCCAGCACTGGGCACTGGGGACTGCTCCTACCGCTCCGCCTCCTCCGGCAACAGGCGCTCGGCTTCCTCGTCGCTGAGGCTTTCGAGCCAGGCCAGCAGTGCTTCGTCGGGCTGGGCCATGTGGGCGCGCTGCTCGTCCACCAGCGCCGCGATGCCGCGCACGGTGGGGTGGTCGAAGATCACGCCGACGGGCAGCTCCACGCCGAGGCGCGTCCCCACCCGCGTCAGGATGCGCGTGGCCTTCAGCGAGTGGCCGCCCAGGTCGAAGAAGTCGTCGGTGGCGCCGACACGGTCCAGCCGCAGCACCTCGCACCAGATCGCGGCGACCGCGGCCTCGGTGAGGGTGGCGGGGGCGTCGGAGCGGGGGTTCGGCGCGTGGGCCGCGGCGGCGGGGGCGGGGAGCGCGCGGCGGTCCACCTTCTGGTTCGGGGTGAGGGGGATCGCGTCCATCTGCACGAACGCGGCGGGGATCATCCACCCCGGCAGGCGCGTGGCCAGGTGCTCGCGCAGCTCGGCGGCGCTCACCGCGCGCCCGGGCGCGGCGGCGAAGTAGGCGGCCAGGTAGCGGTCGCCCGGCACTTCCTCGCGCGCCACCACGGCGGCTTCGGCCACGGACGGGTGCTCGTGCAGCACCGCCGCGATCTCGCCCGGCTCCACGCGGAAGCCGCGCACCTTCACCTGGTCGTCGGCGCGGCCCACGAACTCCAGCACGCCGCCGTGCCAGCGCGCCCGGTCGCCGGTGCGGTAGATCCGCTCTCCAGGAGTCGCGGTGAACGGGTCGGGGGTGAAGCGGGCCGCGGTGAGCGCGGGGCGGCCGTGGTAGCCCAGCGACAGCCCGTCCCCCGCCACGAACAGCTCGCCGGGGACTCCGGACGGCACCGGCCGCAGCGCCTCGTCCAGCACGTACACGCGGGTGTTGGCCACCGGCGAGCCGATCGGCACCGCCACCGCGCCGGCGGGGACGGACCGCACCTCGTGCCAGGTGGCGTAGGTGGTGCTCTCGCTGGGGCCGTACATGTTCACCAGCCGGGTGCCGCGGCACGCCTCCAGCACGCGGCGGAAGGAGCCGGGGTCGGCCGCCTCGCCGCCGGTGAGCAGCTCGCGCAGCGGCGCCAGCGCGCCGGGCTCCTCGGCCGCCGCCTGGTTGAAGAGCGCGGTGGTCAGGAACATCGCCCCGATCCGCTTCTCCCTGATTGCCCGGCCCAGCCGCTGCGGGCTCAGCAGGTCGTCGCGGTCCACCACCACCACCGTGCCGCCGTTCGCCAGCGGCGCCCAGATCTCCCACGTGGCCGCGTCGAACGAGGGCGCGGCGCCGTGGCCGATGCGATCGCCCGCGCGCGGCTGCAGGAAGTCGGCGCCGCGGACGAGCCGCACCACGCCGCGATGCGTGATCTTGCTCCCCTTCGGCGTCCCCGTGGACCCCGAGGTGTAGACGATGTACGCCAGCGACCCGCCGCCCAGCTCCGCCGCCGGCGCCGCGTCCCCATCGACCGGCTCCAGCGCGGCCAGGGAGACGATCGGCAGCGCCCGTCCCCGCAGCGCCGCGGGCACATCTCCGGCGACGACGACCGCCGCGGCGCCCGAATCCGCCAGCATGAAGGCCACCCGCTCGGCGGGGTACTCGGGGTCCAGCGGCAGGTACGCCCCGCCGGCCTTCAGCGCGCCCAGCGCCGCGGCCACCATCTCCGGCGAGCGCTCGATCGCCACCGCCACGCGGTCCGCGGGGCGCACGCCCAGCCGCCGCAGCGCCGCCGC
>DASQLJ010000262.1:0-3881 GCA_035630095.1 Longimicrobium sp. | reverse complement strand
CTTCTCCGGGTTGTTGCGATAGCCGCCGAAGAGCGAGACGGAGCGGATCCACGGCTCGCCCACCTCGCCCTCCGGCAGCGCGCGCCCCGTCTCCGGCTCCACCACCCGCACCTCCACCCCGCCGATCGCCGTGCCGGACGAGACGCAGGCGCGCGAAGCCTCGCCGTCCTTCGCGGGGACGAAGCGCCCGCGCGCGAGCTCGGCGCGCGAGGCGGCCAGCACGGGGGCGGGCGCGCCGGGCGGGACCTGCGTGGCGGCGAAGGTGGTCTCGGCCATGGCGTAGCAGGCGGAGAGCGCTTCGGGGCGCAGGCCCAGGCCGGCGTAGCGGCGGGCGAAGCGCGCGTGGCTCTCGGCCCGCACCGGCTCGCTGCAGTTCACCAGCATCCGCACCGAGTCCAGCCGTACCCCCTCCAGCTCTTCGTCGAACACCCGCTCGGCCATCAGGTTGTACGCGAAGTTGGGGAGCCAGGACAGCGTCCCCCCCTCTCGCGAGATGGCCTCCAGGAGCAGCGCGGGCGCCAGCACCCACTCGAACGGGTCGATCTGCACGGTGGGGATCCCCAGCGCCAGCGGGAGGTGCAGCGCGGCGATCAGCCCCATGTCGTGGTAGAGCGGAAGCCAGCTCACCACCCGGTCGCCGTCCGACGCGCCGATCGCGGCGCCGTAGCGGCGCACGTGCTCACGCAGCGCGCCGTGCGAGATCTCCACGCCCTTCTGCAGCCCGGTGGTCCCCGACGAGTGCTGGAGCAGGCACGGCGCGCCGGGATCCGTCTCCGCGAACGCGGCGGGCCGCCCGGCCGCCGGGGGGAGCTCCCACTCCAGCGGGAAGAGGAGGCCGCGGATGGTGGAGCCTTCCTTCTCCACCAGCGGGCGCACCACCGCGTCCAGCGCGCGCTGGGTGAGCAGCCGGTCGATCCCCGAATGGCGGCTCATCCCCTCCAGCCCGTCGCGGAACTTCCGCTCGTGCAGCCGCGCGTTGGGGTACGCCAGCACCGCGGGGGTCCCGCCCGCCAGCACGATCCCCATGTAGAGCGGGTAGAACTCGGGGTGGTGCCGGATGAGCGTCGCGCACACCTCCCCCGGGCGCACGCCGGCCCCCTCGAGCGCGGCGGCGTAGCGGAGCGCGCGCTCCCAGAGCGCCCCCCACCGCCAGCGGAACGGCGCCTCGCCGGCCACCCAGTGCACCACCGCGTCGCGCTCGGGCCGCTCCGCCGCGTGGCGCCGCCACGGCGCCCACACCGTCCCATCGTCGGCCGGGAGCCCGGCGGTTTCGAGAGAGTCCATGAACGTCTCGGAAGATGGACGTGCGTCCGCGGTACGGGCACGGGAACGCGGGAGGGGAGATGCGTCGCCCCGGGCCGCGGGGTCCGGTGCGGCCGGGGCGTCCCCGCTAAGGCCCGGGCGAGAGGACCAGCGCGGAGATGCGCAGCTCCGGATCGGCCGCCACCTGCTCGAGTATCTCGACGTAGTGGCGCATCGCCCCGGCGACCACGGGCTCGGGGAACACGCCGACGCGATAGGTGAAGGCGCCACGCATCCCGTCGCGCTCCTGGACCAGGCTCAGCAGTTCCACCCGGCCCGGCGTGCGCTCGTCGCCGCGCAGCGCCTCGACCGACAGGCCGTCGAGCACGAGCGGCTCCTTCTCCGTGTCCTCCAGCGAGAAGCTCACCCGCCACAATCGTTCGTACGCGGCCGTCTCGCGCGCCACGCCCGGCCCCACCCGCTCCACCAGCGGCAGCCCCTGGTGGTCGTACGCCTGCAGCGTGGTCTCACGCACCCGGCGCACCGCCTCGCGGAAGCCAGGGTCGCCGGAGAGGTCGGTGCGCAGCAGCGCCATCTGCGCGAAGAACCCGATCACCGACTCCAGCTCCGGCTGCCCCCGGCCTGCCAGGGAGGTCTGCACCGTCACGTCTTCCTGCCCGGTGTAGCGGACCAGCAGCACCTCGAACGCCGCCAGCAGCACCATGAACGGGGTGGCGCCTTCCCGCGCGCCCAGCCGGCGGAGCGAGGCCAGCGCCGCGGACGGCACGGCGAAGACGAGCGCCCGCCGCGGGCCGGACCGCGGCAGGCCGGGGCCCTCGCCGGCCAGGTCCAGCGGCCGCGCCCCCGCCAGCCGCTCGCGCCACCAGGCGGCGTACCGCTCCAGCACCGGGCCCTTCAGCCAGCCGCGCTGCCACACCGCGTAGTCGCCGTACTGCACCTCGGGCCCGGGAAGCGCGGGTGCGCGGCCGAGGGCGAAGGCGCCGTACAGCGCGCCCATCTCGCGCCCCATCACGTCCATGCTCCACCCGTCGCTCACGATGTGGTGCACCGTGACCAGCAGCACCCACGCGCGCGCGTCCAGCCGCAGGAGCAGGGTGCGCAGCAGCGGGCCGCGTTCCAGGTCGAACGGCCGCGCCGCCTCGCGGGCGACCTGCCGCCGCGCCTCGCGCTCGCGCGTCGCCGGAGCCAGGGCGGAAAGGTCCACCCGGGGAACGCGCACGGGGGCGGGGGCGCCCACCACCTGCACCGGCACCCCGCGCGACGCGGGAAAGGTGGTGCGCAGCGCCTCGTGGCGGCGCACCACCGCCGAGACCGCGCGTTCCAGCGCCGGCACCCGGAGCGCGCCGTCCAGCCGCAGCGCGTACGGCATGTTGTGGCTGGGGGTGCCGGGGTCGAACTGGTGCTGCATCCAGTAGAACTCCTGCAGCAGCGACAGCGGCAGCGGCCCGGCGTGCGGCGCGCGAACCAGCGGCGGTGGCGCCCCGGCGTCGTCGCCCGTGCGCCGGCGCGCGTCGATCCACCCCGCGAGGCGCCGCAGCGTCCACGGCTCGAAGAGCACGTCGGTGGGGAGCGGCACCCCCAGCGCCCGCCGCACGGCGAACCCCATCCGCGTGGCCAGCAGCGAGTCGCCGCCCAACTCGAAGAAGGTGTCGCGCGCGCTCACCCTGTCGGCTCCCAGCAGCTCGCCCCAGAGTCCCGCCAGGATCTGCTCCGTGGCCGTGACGGGCGCACTCCACCCCGCCGCGGGAGGTGCCCCGGCCGCCTCGGGAGCGTGCGACCCGCCACCGTGGCCGAACTCCGGGGCGGGCTCCCGCGACTCCCCCAGCGCTCTCACGTCTGTCGACTGGTCCATCCGCATGGATCTGGAAGAAGGAAGAGGCGCCGATACCCGGGTGCAGCGTCGAACAATTATCGTCAGCATATGGTAATCATAAAGTAGCCGGCTTCCAAGGTTTGCACCACGGCGAGTCAAACCACGGCCTCTCGACATCTTCCGCCTTCGTTGCCCCCGTGGGACGAACCTCTCGCCAGGCTCTTCCAATGGACGTGAGAATCGATCCCGATCTTCACCCGCTCATGTGGTTCATACCGCAACGTATCGTCGCAAACTGCATATCGCCCAGCTGCGTTCGAGGCGCGCAGCCGGCCGGACGATCGTGCCGCCCACACCCCGCCGCGCGCCTCGACCCATCGACCCCTGGCCCTACACCCGCACGGAACCCTTTCCGCGCACCAGCATCCCGGCCCTGCCGCAGGCCCTGGTCCGCGAAGGCGGACTTCGTGTCGTCGTTGCAGCGAATTCCTTCGCCCCGTTCGCGGCGGCCCGAGGCTGCCGCGGACGGGCACCGGCCCTCACCGCCCGTCCGTGACCGCCGCCAGCACGCGGCCCACGAAGGCGTCCAGCTGGTCGTTCTCGATCCAGCGGACCACGACGACCAGGTCGTGCCGGGGGTCTACGTAGATGGCGTTGGTGCCGTTGCCCAGGTGCACGAACGCGCTCTCGGGCGCGCTGGGGAGGCGCTTGCGGCCGGTGTTCAGGAAGAAGTTCATATGGCCGTAGTCCGGCTGCGCGGGCGTGGGCGTGAGCGCGCGGCGCACCCACTCGTCGGAGAGGATCT
>DASQLJ010000261.1:0-4214 GCA_035630095.1 Longimicrobium sp. | reverse complement strand
CGGGCAGTTCGGCGGCTCGCTGGGGCTGTCGCTGGGCGACTTCCGGGTGAGCACCAACGCGGCGTACTCGCGCAACTCGCTGGGCACGCTGGCGGCCCTCCCGCGCGAGGTGCTCGACACGCTCACGCTGAACACCGACAGCACGCGGCTGGGGCTGATCCCCGGGCGCGCCAACGAGCGGCTGAACTTCAGCGCCAGCACGGGCTACCAGCTCACGCTCTTCGCCAGCACCCGCATCACCCCCACCATCGGCTTCAGCCGCGAGCTGGTGCGGCGCGACACCTCGGCCACCGTGGTGGACGACTCGCTGCGCGCCAGCTACGGCACCTTCGTGGCCGGGCCGCCGCGGCTGGACGTGGGCGCGTCGCTCAGCACCGACCTGTACGGCTTCTTTCCCGGCGTGGGGAACTACGAGGCGATCCGCCACCACATCCAGCCCACCATCGGCTGGCGCTACTCGCCGGCGGCCCAGGCGGGCGACAGCGCGTCGGCGCGCATCCAGCGGCAGGTGTTCGGCCCGTTCGGCGGGCGCACGGTGAACCAGCTCGAGATCGGGATGACGCAGACCTTCGAGGCCAAGGTCCGCGCCTCGAACCCCGTGCGCGGCGACTCGGCGCGCGACTCGGCCAGCTCGATCGGGAACCGCGCGGCGCCCACGCAGTCGCAGAAGATCACGCTGCTGGCGCTGAACACCAACGCGATCGCCTACAGCTTCGAGCCCACCGACCGCTTCGGCACGCGCTTCCTCACCCCCGACCTGAACACCACGGTGCGCAGCGACCTGCTGGGCGGCTTCCAGTTCACCATGGCGCACTCGCTCTTCGACCAGCGCCTCTTCCCGGCCGACAGCACCGGGCGCACCGAGCTGGGGCGCGGGCGGTTCAACCCGTTCCTCACCTCGTTCAACACGCAGTTCACGCTGGGGCAGAACTCGGCGCTCTTCCGCTGGCTGGGCTTCTCGCGCGGCACCGAGGAGGAGCGGCGCCCCGAGCGCGGGCAGACGCCCGACGCGGCGGGGACGCAGCCGGAGACGGTGCGCGGCTCGGTGAACCCCACGGGCAACAGCCAGCAGGCGGGCCGCGGCCCCTGGTCGCTGGGGCTCAACTACTCGCTCACGCGCATCCGCCGCTCGCCGGCCGATTCGCTGCCGGGCAGCTACCGCGGCGGCAACTCGCAGCTCGGCGGCACGCTCGCCTTCCAGCCCACCAACAACTGGGCGGTGAGCTGGCAGACCGACTACAGCACCAGCACCGGCCAGTTCAGCGCGCACCGCATCAACCTGAAGCGCGACCTGTACCGCTGGCAGGCGAACTTCGACTACATCCTGTCGCCCAACGGCAACACCAGCTTCGCCTTCTCGGTGCACCTGATCGACCTTCCCGACCTGAAGGCCGACTACCAGGAGCGCAACCTGGGCGTCGACCGCCCCGAGACCACGGTGCCCGTCCTGCAGCGGTGATCGAGCCGGGCCGCATCGTCCTGGAAGATCAGAAGCGCGTCGCATCCTCTCGAGAGATGCGGCGCGCTTCTCCTTGTCGGGAACTCCACGGGACGTCGCCATTCGACATCGGGCATCAGCGGGTTCAGCGGAAAACGGACACGGAGTCCGAAAAGCCGGTGCCGGTGCCTGAAACAGAAGAGCCGGGTACGGGCGTGTCCCTCCGCTGCGCTCCGGGCCGGGCTTCGCGCGCCGTAGGCAACGATACCGCCGTTGCCAACGGCGCCGAGCCGCCGGCGCGCCATGGTCCTGCTCGTTCCCGCGGCCCGGACGCGGGCGCGCCGGCGTCTCGGCCCTCCGGGCGCGAATCCCTCACGCAAAACCCGCTCGCGGAACGGAGTTCGTGCGATCCGAATAATCTGCTGACTCTGCTGACTCTGCTGACTCTGCTGACTCTGCTGACTCTGCGTGCGAAGGGTTGTTTTCGGATTCGGGTGCCTGAATCGACCCTGGTTCAGATCCGGGAGTCCACCGATCGAACGTTCGAAGGTAGTCTCCTGCCGCCCGACGGTATACAATATCCCGGTACGATGGACGAGCACTCTTTGCGGGAGGGGCTGCGGCCCTTTTCCCGCTTCTTCGCATACGGGGAGCGGGTGGCATGGGGGTAGACGAAGTCACGGCGAGCGGCGTGGGCGCGGAGGCGACCGCGCCGGTGCCCGGGTGGGGGTGGACCGAGAGCGCGCTGGCCATGATGGTGGTGGTGTGGGGCGTCAACTTCGCGGTGGTGAAGGCGGCGCTGGCGTCGTTCGGGCCGCTGGCGTTCAACGCGCTGCGCTTCTGCATCGCGTCGGTGCTGGTGGCGGCGGTGCTGAGCTCGCGCGGGGGGCTGGGGCTGCCCGCGCGCGAGCACCGGTGGCGCTTCGTGGGGCTGGGGCTGCTGGGGAACGTGGTCTACCAGATGGGCTTCATCCTGGGCCTGGGCCGCACGCCGGCGGGCACGGCCAGCCTGATCCTGGCGATCACGCCGGTGCTCACCGCGCTGCTCTCCACCGTCACCGGCCACGAGCGCCCCGGGATGCGCACCTGGGGCGGCGCGGTGCTCTCCATCAGCGGCATCGCGCTGGTGACGGGCACCGGCGCGCGGGCGTCGGGATCGCAGCCGCTCGTCGGGCCCCTGATCCTCGTGGCCGCCGCGTGCGCCTGGGCGGCGTACACGGTGGGGGCCCGGGGGATGGTGCAGGTGTACGGGTCGATCCGCACCACCGCGTGGACGCTGTGGGTGGGGACGATCGCGCTGGTGGTGGTGGGCGCGCCGGAGCTGGCGCGGCAGGACTGGGCGTCGCTGGACTGGCGGGCGTGGGGCGGCCTGGTGTTCAGCGCGGTGTTCGCGATCGGCCTGGCGTACCTGATCTGGTACCGCGGGGTCGAGAAGATCGGCAACACGCGCACCGCCATCTTCTCCAACCTCACCCCCGTGGTGGCGATGATCGCCGCCGCCGTGCTGCTGAACGAGCACCCGTCGAAATGGGCGCTTCTCGGTGCCGCGCTCACGCTCACGGGCGTGATGGTCGTCCGCTCGGACCCCGGGCACGCGGTGAGGCCGGCGGCGGAGGAGCCGGTGGCGTGACGTGACGGCTGTGCCAATGCTGAGTGCGGGTTGAAGCTCGCGCGCTCGCGCGTCATACCAGATGACCGGCGCTCCATCTCGGCGCGACCGCTGTGGCTTTCGGTAGATGGGAAAGGGCGCGGAGGAAGGTCTCCTCCGCGCCCAAAGTGCGTTTTGAATCAGCCGGCGCCGTTTACTCGTCGCGCGGCGGGCGGGGCTTCAGCGTGCGGCGGGGGCCGCCGGGGGTGCGAGGACCGCCGGGGCCGCGGGGGCCACCACCGGGCCCCCCGCGCGACGGCGGCCCGCCCGACCCGCCGCGCGAGCCGAAGCCGCCGCGGGGGCCGCCCTCCCGCGCGCCGCCGGGGCGGGCACGCTCGCCGCCGCGGTCGTAGTCCACGCGCACGCTGCGGCCCTTCACCGTGGTGCCGTTCACGGTGTCGATCACCTTCTGCGCCACGTCCGCCGGCACCTCCACGATCGAGAAGGTGTCGCGGATGTCGATCTTGCCCACCGCGCTGCCGGGGATCTCCGCCTCGCCCGCGATGGTGCCCACCAGGTCGCCGGCGCGGACGCCGTCGCGCTGGCCCACGCCCACGAACAGCCGCGCGAACGCCGCCGGGGCGCTCCCCGCCGTGCTCTCCCGCGGCGCCGCTCCACCCACCCCGCGCACCCCCGCGGACGAGTTCGCCGCGTGGCCCTGCGAGGCGCCTCCGCCGTCGGCGGCGGGGGCGGGCGCGCGCTTGCGCAGCAGGGCGGCCACAGCGGCGGCCACCTCGGCGGCGGTGAAATCCTCGAAGAGCGGCTCCAGCACCAGCATCTGCGCGCCGATGTCTTCCTCGCGCAGCGCGCGGCGGATCTCCTGGCGGAAGCGGCGCAGCTCGTCGGTCGAGGCGGGCGCGTCGCCGGTGATGCCGGCGGGGCGCGCGTCCAGGTTGGCGCGCTGGGCGATGTCGCGCAGGTGCTGCAGCTCGCGCGGCTCCACCAGCACGAAGCCGGTGTGCTCGGCGGCGCCGTGCCGGGCCTTCAGCGACGCCTCGTCGCCCGGCACGTCGAACGAGATGATGGTGCCGCCCGCGCCGGCCGCGGCTTCGTCGGTGCCCACCACGATCACGTCGGCCTCGTCATCCTCGGGATCGCCGATCATGAAGCCGCGCAGCGACAGCGCCT
>DASQLJ010000260.1:0-4439 GCA_035630095.1 Longimicrobium sp. | reverse complement strand
GCCGTAGCGTTCCGTCGATTATAGATCCTTCGGGCTGCGGCCATTGGCGTGGCCGCGGCGCCGAGTGGTCGCCCTCAGGATGACGAGTGCGAGGCCGGTGAGGAATGCACAGTCAATCTCCCGATCTGGTATGATGATACGGATCTCACGAACTCCCGTTCCGCGAGCGGATTGCGTGAGGGATTCGCGCCCGGAGGGCCGAGACGCCGGCGCGCCCACTCTGTCGTCGCCGGAGCGAGCGGGGACATGGCGCGACGGCGGCTCGGCGCCGTTGGCAACGGCGGTATCGTTGCCTACGGCGCGCGAAGCCCGGCCCGGAGCGCAGCGGAGGGACACGCCCGCATCCGCAGTTTCCGTGTCAGGCCCCGGCACCGGCTTTCAGACCCCGTATGACCCGCCGTCAGCAATCCGCCAGCCGCGCGTAATCAGCCGTCGGTGCGGCGGCGCTTGGGGCCGGACCACTCGATGTCGCGGCCGGTGCGGCGGGTGGGGATCTGCAGGAGGGGGATGATGCAGAAGCCCAGGATGTTGGGCATCCAGAAGGCGATCACCCGGTACGCCAGCACCACCAGCACCGCCGTGGCCGTGGGCACGCCGAAGCCGTGGTACAGCGCGATCATCATCCCCTCCACCACGCCGATGCCGCCGGGGATCACCGCCACCTTGCCGATCAGCAGCGGCAGCGCGTACCCCGACAGCAGCTTCCCCGGGGTCACCAGGTGGCGCGCCGCCACGTACAGCCAGAACATGGCGCCCATGTCCAGCAGCACGCCCAGCGCGGCGCCGATCACCGGGGCCTTCCAGCCGCGGGTCCTGAGCACGTGGAAGGCGTCGAAGAGCCGGTCCACGAAGCCCATCAGCGGCTCGGGGTCGGGCTCGCGCTTGCGGAGGCGCGCCCACCTGGCCTGCCCGCGCGCGAGGAGCTTCTTGGCCGCCTCGCGGTGCCCCATCGCCCAGAACACCGCGCTCCCCACGCCCAGCAGCACGCTCAGCGACAGCCCGAACGCGATCCACAGCGCCACCGACAGCTCCTGCAGCAGCACCAGCTCCACCATCCCCACGATCGCGAACGCGCCGATGGTGCTGGCGTTCAGCAGCGTGGGGAGCCAGCCGGCCAGCAGCGCGCCCTCGGGGCGGATCCCCGCGTCGCGCAGCCAGCGGAAGCTCGACCCGCCGATCCCCACCAGCCCCCCCGCGATCAGCCCCACCGCGCCGGAGGCAAGCGTGACGCCGAACGCCCGGTGCAGCGTGAGCTCCTGCCCGGTGAGCCCCACGATGCGCTTCATCATGAAGCCCAGCGCCACGTAGCTCAGGATCTCGGAGAGGATCGCCAGCCCCACCGCCCACGGCTTCAGCGTGCGCAGCACGGCGGCCGACTCCTGCAGGTTGCCGAGCTGCGGCATGATCAGGTGCACCGCCAGCCCCATCAGCACCAGCACGAACACCCATTTCAGCCACCCCAGCGGGATCGCCTTCTTCGTCTTCGCCTCCGCCTCGGCCTCGGCGACCTCCTGCTCCCAGCGCGGCTCGAAGTCGGGCTCGGGCTCGGCGCCGGGGAGGGACGCGTCGGGGTCGTGCTCGGGTCCGTCGGGGTGCGGCGGCGAGGGCTCGGTCACGGTGCGGGTCTCGGGTCGGGTAGGGCTGCGCGCGCGGCGAAGGCACGCATGCTCCACGCCGAAACGGCGCGGGAAGTTTCAGATCGCCGCCCGCGACACGCGAACGGCCCGCCGGCGGGGGTGCCGGGCGGGCCGTGGGCGCCACGGGCGCGGCGCGGTCAATCTACCGGCCGGCCGCCACCGGCGCGACGCCGATGGCGCGGTAGAGCCGGTCGGGCTCGTACGCCACGCCGCCCCTGATCACCAGCACCGGCCGCCGCACGCCGGATCGCGCGTATCGGAGCGGCGGCGAGCGCGATGACCAGCGGGAGCACGCGTATCACCAGTGGATCGGGGTTCCGGTGGCGGGGAGCGGCGTGCGGGGGATACCGTGGACCGTGGCGCGGGCCCGGTGGGAAGGAACTTCATGGAAAAACGGGGGCCTGGGGATGATACGGATCCCCACGAGCTCCGTTCCACGAGCGGGTGGTTTGCGTGAGGGATTCGCGCCCGGAGGGCCGAGACGCCGGCGCGCCCGCGTCCGGCGCCGCGGGAACGAGCGAAGTCCATGGCGCGACGGCGGCTCGGCGCCGTTGGCAACGGCGGTATCGTTGCCTACGGCGCGCGAAGCCCGGCCCGGAGCGCAGCGGAGGGACACGCCCGCATCCCGCTCTTTCGTCTCGGGCCCCGGTACCAACTTTTCGCACTCTGGATGAGACCGTCCACCGCGAGATTTACGAATCCCTTACACCCGCCGCTGGCCCGTTCGGCGCCGTTGGATGTAACGTTCGGATGACCCCGTGTCTCCGCCGCGCACCCGCCACCCCCCGCGCATGCCCTCGCTCCGCCGCTCTTCGCAGATGGCACCCGGCTCGGCCTTCCTGGTCGTGCTGCTGCTGGTGCTGCTCGGCCTGTCGGCGGTGCTGGCGTACCAGGGGGTCGACGCCGCGCGCTCCGAGGCGCGCTCCACCGACCGGGCGCTGCGCGGCTACGCCTCGTTCGCGAGCTGGGAGCTGGCCCGCCGCGCCGACGCCGCGCTGCGCCGCGGCCTCTCCACCGCCGGCGGCGCGGCGCTGGGGACGCGCGACGCCATGGCTACGGCGCCGCCGGCGACGGTGGAGGAGATGGCGGCGCGCGCGCGGACGGCGGTGGGTGGATGGTGCCGGTGCGCGGGCGCGGTGCAGGGCGCCTTCCGCCTGGACGGCGACGCGCGCGCCCGCTTCTCCGACGCACCCGCCGCCGTCGCCGGCGCGCCGCGGGGGGTGGATGCGTGGCTGCGCGGCGGCGCCCGCGGCTCCGCGCTCGGCCGCGCCGTCGCGGGGCGCGGGGGGAAGGTGGCGGGCGGGATGACCATCGAGCCCGTGACGGTCGGCGGCGCGCGCTACCTGCTCGTCCATCGCCCGGCGTCGGCGGACGGGCGGAGGGTGGAGGGGTTCGTGGTGGACGCCGCGCCCGTGGCCGCGCGCGCGTTCGCCGAGGCGTTCTCGGGCGGCGCGCTCCTCCCCGGCGCGGTGCGCGGCGGCGGCGCGGGCGGGGTGACCGCCGTGCTGCTGCGCGCGGACGGGGTGCCCGCCTGGCGCTCGCCCGGCGCGCCGCAGCGAGAGGGCGCCTGGGTCGACGCCAAGATCGGCGCCTACCCCCCCGAGCCGCTGAGCCGCGGCGACGTGGCCGAGCGCCACGGCGGGCTGCTGGCCGGGCTCACCACGCGCGTGGCCGTGCGGCCCGACGCGGCGGCGGGGATGCCGGCGCAGGGGCCGCGCTCGCGGCTCCCGCTCCTGCTCACCGTCTTCGGGCTGACGCTGGCGCTGGTGTGCGTGGCCATCGTGCAGCTCCGCAGGCAGCAGGAGCTCGCCCGCCTGCGCGACGACTTCGTCTCGGGCGTGTCGCACGAGCTGCGCACGCCGCTGGCGCAGATCCGCCTCTTCAGCGACCTGCTCGACTCGGGGCGCCTTTCCGCGCCGGAGCAGCGCGCCCGCTCGGTGCGCATCATCGCCGAGGAATCGCGCCGGCTCTCCTGGCTGGTGGAGAACATCCTCCACTTCTCGCGCGCGCAACGCGGCGCCGGGCGCGTGCGGCCCAACCCGGTGCTGGCCGCGCCGCTGCTGCGCGAGATCGTGGACTCCTTCGCCCCGCTGGCGCGCGAGAAGAACGTGCGCTTCGCGGTGGAGGCCGACGGCGGCGTGCTGGTGCGCGCCGACCCCGACGCGCTGCGCCAGGTGCTGCTGAACCTGCTGGACAACGCGGTGAAGTACGGCCCCGAGGGGCAGACCGTGCGCGTGCACGCCGAGATGCGCGGCCTGGCGCTGCGCATCGCCGTGGACGACCAGGGCCCCGGCGTCCCCCGCGACGAGCGCCACGTGGTCTGGGAGCCGTACCGCCGCCTCCAGCGCGACGCCGAGGGCGCCACCGGGGGGAGCGGGATCGGGCTGGCGGTGGTGAAGGACCTGGTGGAGCTGCAGGGCGGCCGCGTGGGGCTGGGCGAGGTGCCCGGCGGCGGCGCGCGCTTCTGGATCGAGCTGCCGTACGCGATGCACGCGGGCCCGGCGGAGCCCGCGCCGGCGGCGGTCGAACCGTCCGGCCAGGCGGTGGCGGGATGAGCCGCATCCTGGTGGTGGAGGACAACGCCAACCTGGCCTACGGGCTCACCGCCAGCCTGGAGCTGGAGGGGCACCAGGTCACCGTCGCCCGCGACGGGGCCGAGGGGCTGCGCGGCGCGCGCGAGCACGAGCCCGACCTGGTGATCCTGGACCTGATGCTCCCCGGGATGGACGGCTACCGCGTGCTCAAGGCCCTGCGCGAGGCGGGCGAGACGGTGCCGGTGCTGATCCTGACCGCGCGCGGCGA
>DASQLJ010000259.1:0-4803 GCA_035630095.1 Longimicrobium sp. | reverse complement strand
GGCGCGCCGGCGTCTCGGCCCTCCGGGCGCGAATCCCTCACGCAAACCGCCGCTCGCGGAACGGAGCTCGGGGGATCCGTAGTATCTACCGGAGACGTCTCGTCATCCGGCGTGACGCTCTACGGACGAACCGTATCCCCGTCCATCTCCAGCGCCTCTCGTAGTGCCGAGGACAGGTTCGCCAAGAGCTCTTCCCGGGTTGCACCCTGGGAGTTCACCCCCGGAACCTCCTCGATCCATCCGATCCACCACGTCTCACGGTGCTGGATGGTCGCGGTGTAGATCGGCTTCACGTCTCGCTCCTGCAGTGAGTTTCATCGCCAAGACAGTGTAGCGGACCAGCGGCCGAATCCCAATCCTTCCACGATCGAGCGGTACGGCATGGAACGTGAAGCTGCACCGGCTCAAGCAGTTGAGCCGCAACAACCTGCAGCGAGGTGAAGACGATGGGTGGCAAGCGGCCGGACCAGCACAACATCGCCCCGGGCGAGGCGGGCGCCTCCGACTACAAGACCCTTCCCGAGGTGGCCAAGGGACGGGACGGCGGCGACGACCCCACGCTCGCGGACAAGCACCACCTCGCGTCCAACGTGGGCCCGGGCGGCGGGTCGGGGCAGCACTTCTTCGACCCCAAGCACCCGCAGCCCTCGCACGACGCCAACGTGCACGCGAAGGAAGGGCACCAGAGCCACGATGGCGGCGGCGACTCGATGCAGGCGTCGGAGAGCCCGCGCGAGCGCATGGACGACGGGATGGAAGACCCGCGCGAGCGCGGGGTGGGCGCGTGAGCGGCGCGGCCGGCGGCGGCCCGGGCCCGCGCGAGGAGCGCGGCACGGCGGAGAGCTCGCAGCTCCACCCGCCGCACGTGGACGTGAACGCGACGGGGAAGCCGGCGCAGGAATCGTCGCAGAGCCCCACCGACGTGCCCACGCTCCCCGCCAACGCCAGCGGCCGCGACACCGCCCCCAGCGGCGAGCAGCCGAAGACGATCGACGACGAGAGCATGTACGATCGCCGGCCCGAGGAGGACAAGGACCACTCCGCCGGCTGATTCGCCCCGCCCGTTCCGCACCTGTTACACGGGCGTGGAGCAGACGGGGCGGAGGCGCTTCACACGATGGTGGCCTCTTTCACGCGGCCCCGGGGACCTCCCCGGGGCCGCGTGCGTGCACGGTCCGAACGGTTGCCACTTCGCCCCGCGGCGAAGTGCCTTGGGGCGCCTGCGTTTGATGGGCGACGGACGCGCCGCGGTGTATCAGATGGACGAAAGCGGGGGAGAACGCCGGACAGGTTTTCGGCGGGAACGACAGGGTTGACCACAAGATATAGGGGCTTTAGCTTGCACCTCCCCAACACGTGGTACACCGCTGCCGAATTTTCCACAGGCGAAAAGCCTTTCGCCGCTTGCAGTTTTGACGGTTTTCCACAACACCGCAGAGAGGACCCGGTCCATGAACCCTGCCACCTCCGCCCCGTCCGCGGCCGACACGCTGTCGGCCCCCGCCGACCTGCCGCGCGCCGAGCTCAGCGAGAACGCGCGCATCGTGCTGGCCAAGCGCTACCTCAAGAAGGACGAGGCCGGGAAGCCGACGGAGACGCCCGAGGAGATGTTCTGGCGCGTGGCCGGCACCATCGCGCAGGTCGACCGGGCGTTCGGCGCCACGGACGAGGAGGTGACCGCGCTCGCCCGCGAGTTCTACCTGCTGATGACGCGCCGCCTGTTCGAGCCCAACTCGCCCACGCTGATGAACGCCGGGCGCCCGCTGGGGCAGCTCAGCGCGTGCTTCGTGCTGCCGGTGAGCGACGAGCTCTCCAACGGCAGCAGCGGCATCTACGACACGCTCAGGTCGATGGCGCTGGTGCACCAGTCGGGCGGCGGCACCGGGTTCTCGTTCAGCCGCATCCGGCCGGCGGGCGACCACGTGCGCAGCACCACCGGCGTGGCCAGCGGCCCGATCTCGTTCATGTCGCTGTACGACGCGAGCACCGAGGTGGTGAAGCAGGGCGGCACGCGCCGCGGCGCCAACATGGGGATCCTGCGGGTGGACCATCCCAACGTGGAAGAGTTCATCGACTGCAAGCAGGACATCACCAGGATCACCAACTTCAACATCAGCGTCGCCATCACCGACGCGTTCATGAAGGCGGTGGAGAAGGGTGAATCGTACGACCTGGTGAACCCGCGCACCGGCAAGGTGAGCGGGCAGAAGGACGCGCGCGCCATCTTCGAGAAGATCGTGCAGAACGCGTGGCGCACCGGCGAGCCGGGGGTGTTCTTCATCGACCGCGCCAACTTCTACAACCCGGTGCCGCACCTGGGCTCGTACGAGGCGACGAACCCGTGCCTCACCGGCGACACGCGCATCCTGACGGTCGAGGGACCGCGGCGTTTCGATGAGTTGGCAGCCAGTGGAGACGACGTGCTCGTGTACGCCTTCGACCGAGGGGCGCAGGTGCCGGTTATGCGCTGGATGCGCCGGCCGCGGCTCACCCGCCGAAATGTTGAGGTGATTGAAGTGGAGTTCGACAGCGGACTTAGGGTCCGCTGCACCCCTGATCACAACTGGATCGGTTTCGAGGGCGAGAAGATCTCCGCGACCGAGTTACGCGGCGGCGTGAGCATCCGCGCATATTCGGTGGCCAATCTGCACGAGCGCGCGCTCGTCGCGGAGAACCACAAGGTCGTTGCCATACGCTTGGCGGGTCGGGCGGACGTATACAACGGCACGGTGGACGACGTGCACACCTACGTGGTGGCCGACCCCCACGCAGTGGACGAGGGCGCGGCCTTCACCGGCGTCGTCTCGGCCAACTGCGGCGAGCAGCCGCTGCTGCCGTACGACGTGTGCAACCTGGGCTCGGTGAACGTGGGGGCGTTCGTGCGTGAGGACGTGCCGGCCGACAGCCCCTGGTACGAGCGGGTGGACTGGAAGGAGTACCGGCGGGTGACGCGGCTGTCCACGCACTTCCTGGACAACGTGATCGACGCCAACCAGTACCCGCTCCCCGAGATCACCGACCTGGCGCACCGCATCCGCCGCATCGGGCTGGGGGTGATGGGCTTCGCCGACCTGCTGGTGCGCCTGGGCGTGCCCTACAACAGCGCCGAGGGGGTGGAGATCGGCCGGCGGGTGATGGAGTTCCTGGACGAGGAGGGGAAGAAGGCGAGCGAGAGCCTGGCCGAGGTGCGCGGCGCCTTCCCCGAGTGGGAGCAGAGCATCTGGGGCCCGGACGAGACGTGCGCCCGCGCGCCCAACGGCGACCGCATCCGCGAGGTGCGGAAGATGCGCAACTGCAACGTCACCACGGTGGCGCCCACGGGGACGATCTCGATCTTCGCCGGGTGCAGCAGCGGGATCGAGCCGCTCTTCGCGGTGGCGTTCATGCGCAACCAGGCCGGCGCGCTGATGCCCGACGTGAACGAGGACTTCGTGGCGTTCGCGAAGGCCGGCGGGTGGTACAGCGAGGCGCTGATGGAGCGGATCGCGCGCGAGGGGCACATCCACTTCGCCGAGGTGCCCGAGGCGGTGCAGCGCGCCTTCGTGACCGCGCACGACATCACCCCCGAGTGGCACGTGCGGATGCAGGCGGGCTTCCAGGAGCACTGCGACAGCGCCATCAGCAAGACCACCAACTTCCCGCACGACGCCACCGTGGAGGACGTGCGCGAGATCTACGAGCTCGCCTTCCGCCTGGGCACCAAGGGCGTGACGGTGTACCGCGACGGCAGCCGCGACGGGCAGGTGCTGAGCACCGGCGCGACGAAGACGCCGGCGCAGCAGCAGGCCGAGGTGGCCGAGGCCGGCGAGCTGCGCGCCAGGGCGGCCGAGGCCGCGGAGCGCACCGCCAAGCTCGAGCGCGAGGTGGCGCGCCTGCGCGAGGAGCTGAAGCAGGCCGAGCACCGCGAGAGCCAGATCCGCCGGCAGAAGCGCAGCCGCCCCGACGTGCTGACGGGCACCACGCGCAAGATGAGCTCGCCGCTGGGCGACGTGTACGTGACCATCAACGAGGACGTGGGGCAGCAGCCCTTCGAGGTGTTCGCCACCCTGGGCAAAGCGGGCTCCATCGCCATGGCCGACGTGGAGGCGATCGGCCGGCTGATCTCGCTGGCGCTGCGCTTCGGCATCCCCGTGGGCGAGATCTACCAGCAGCTCCGCGGGATTTCGTCCGATCGCGCGATCGGTTTCGGGCACAACAAGGTGCACTCGGTGCCCGACGCCATCGCCCAGGCGCTGGGGCTGCGCGAGCGCGACAAGGCCGGCGTGCAGCAGGAGCTGATCCCCGAGGCGGTGCTGGCCCCCGCCGGCGACGAGGTGCAGGCCGCGATCCTCCCCGCCTACGAGCCGCAACTCCCGCTGGACGACTGGAACGGCGGCGAGACCTTCATGGGCGTCTGCCCCGACTGCAAGAGCCAGCTCGAGTTCGCCGAAGGCTGCATGAAGTGCCACGCCTGCGGCTACAGCGAATGCGGGTGAGGTAAGACTGGGTGGCCACGTGATCCTCAAATGGAATCATATCTGTCGTGATTTTGGATTCATAACTGTCGCGATGTTGGATTCATAGATGTCGCGGCAGCGCAAGCGCTCTGCACACAGTGGTTGCGGAACTCGCTGCAAATGGAGAGGGCCTCCAGTCAATCGGAGGCCCTCTCCACTTTTTTACGGTTCTTCGTCGATTTAGTTGCAGCCTGTCTCTCGCCCGCTGCTCGCACCGATCCCATCGACGAGTGACTGCAGGTGGCGCTCGCGCTGAGTATCGAAATTTTTTCACGGAGACCCCCTGCACTCTCCTCGGGCAGCGCGG
>DASQLJ010000258.1:0-8156 GCA_035630095.1 Longimicrobium sp. | reverse complement strand
TTCTCCATCTTCCTGCTGTCGCTGGCGGGCTTCCCGCTCACCGCGGGGTTCCTGGGCAAGCTCTACATCCTGCGCGCGGCGATCGCCTCGGGGCTCACGGCGCTGGCGGTGCTGCTCGTGCTGACCTCGCTGGTGAGCTACTTCTACTACCTGCGCGTGATCGTGGTGATGTACATGACGCCCGGCCAGGTGGAGGGCGAGCACCGCGCCGCGCGGCTCCCCTCGCCGGCGATGGCCGGGGTGGTGATCGCCGCGCTGCTGGTGGTGGGGCTCTTCTTCGCCGGGCGCTGGCCGATGGGGTGGGCCGAGCGCAGCGCCGGCACGCTCTGGCAGGACGTGGGCGCCGGCACCGCCGGCGGCGCGCAGCCCGCCGGGCCGGTGGCGAGGGTGCCCTGAGCGGGCGATTGGGGACGGCGAGGGGTTGAGGGGGCCCGGCGCGGATGCGCCGGGCCTTGCGTTTCGCATGGCGATTGCACAGCATCCCGGCGAGCGGGCGGCTGGCGCAACGGCGGACTTACCGGAGCGTGTGATGGACGGGCGAGCGGACGACGGGGACAAGGGCGGCGAGCACGGCACGGGCGAGGCGATTCCCCCCGTGCAATCGGACGCCGGGACGAGCGCGGCCGACCTGGAGCCGGTGACGCCGGACGTGGCCGGCGGCGGATCGGCGCTGGATGCCGGCGGGGCCGCCGGCACGGCGGAGGTGGGCGAGCCCGTCCCCGACACGCCGGCCGCGGCGGTGCCGGCCGCGCCCGCGGCGCCGGTGCGGAGCGCGCCGGCGCGGCGGGTGGAGGACGGCGACCTGGGTGTCCCCGCGATCTGGGACGAGCCCGAGGCGCCGCCCGCGCGCGCCGGCCAGAAGCCCGCCGGCCGCCCGCCGCGCGCGGCGCCCGAGGCCGAGGAGCCGAAGCGGAAGGGGATGTTCGGCGTGACGCCGGGGCGCGCCGCGGCGGGGCTCACCGCGGCGGCCGCGGCGGCGTACGCCGTCTACCTGCTGGGCGCCGGCCGTGGACGCCGGCGCCCGGTGACGGAGCTGGCGAACGCGCTGGGGATGCGGCTGGACTACGTGCCCTGGGGCGACGTGCACTACGCGTTCTACGCGCGCGAGGGGCACGGGCGGCCGATCGTGCTGCTGCACTCGATCAACGCGGTGGCCAGCGCGCACGAGATGCGCCCGCTGGCGCGTGCCTTCCTGCGCGACCGCGACCGGCCGGTGTACGCGCTGGAGTGGCTGGGCTTCGGCCACAGCGACCGCCCCGAGATCGAGTACACGCCCGACGTGCTGGAGGACCAGCTCGAGCACTGGCTGGAGCGGGTGATCCGCCCGGCCGGCGGCGCGGACGTGATCGGCCTGTCGCTGGGGGCGACGTACGCGGCCGAGGTGGCGCGGCGGCGGCCGGACCTGGTGCGCTCGCTGGTGGCCATCGAGCCGTCCGGCCTGGGCGACGAGCCGGCGGAGATCGGGCGCGGGTGGGCGCGGCTGCTGTTCACGCTCCCCGGCGTGCAGCGCGCGTTCTACGAGCGGCTGACCACCCCCGAGGCGCTGAGCAAGTTCGCGCGCCAGCACCTGTTCACCCCCGACTTCGGGGTGCCGGACGAGTACGTGAACTTCGCGGTGGAGACGGCGCGGGTGGAAGGCGCCGCGCACCCGCTGGACGACTTCCTGAGCGGGCGGATGGCGCCCGACGAGGCGCTGGAGACCTTCCGCCGCCTGCGGCAGCCGCTGCTGGTGATCCACGGCACGGTGCAGAACCGGCGGATGGAGAACTACACCAGCCTCCCCGAGCTGGACGAGCGCCCCAACGTGAAGGTGGTGGCGCTCCCCACCGGCTCGATGCCGCACTGGGAGCACGCGCGCGAGGTGGTGCAGCGGATCCGCGACTTCCACGACTCGCTCGAGGGGCAGCGGCGGGCGGAGTAGTCGCGGGAGTGCGAGAGCGCGAGAGTGATGCGGATCGCGAAAAGTCGGTGCCGGGGCCCGAGACGGAAGAGCCGGATGCGGGCGTGTCCCTCCGCTGCGCTCCGGGCCGGGCTTCGCGCGCCGTAGGCAACGATACCGCCGTTGCCAACGGCGCCGAGCCGCCGGCGCGCCACGGCCTCGCCGCGGACCTGGAGGATCGGCGCGGGCGCCGGCGTCTCGGCCCTGCGGGCGCGAATCCCTCACGCAAACCGCTCTGGTCACGGAACGGAGCTCGTGCGATGCGTGTGAGTCGATCGCACGCTGATTCGTGCGCGGGGCGGGTGGATGGACGGGCGGCGGAAGGGCCTCCCGGCGCTGTCGCCCTTGCCGCGGAGGCAGCGGGGCGCGATCATGGGGGAAGCCGCTGGCGTGGCTGTACTTACGCCGGCGTCGGCAGCCGGATGTTTGGAGGGGCGCGCGTGTTCGTGCCGCGCGCCGGATGCAGTCGTTGTACGCCCACCACAGAGGGAGCGATGACGAGAGCGGCGCGATTCGCGGGTTGCGGGCTGATGCTGGCCGCGGTGGCCCTCGCGGGGTGCAAGAAGGAGGGCGACGCCAACGCCTCGGACATCGGCGCCGTGAACGTAGACACGGCGAACAACCAGTCGCTGGACGGCGTGTCGGACACGCAGCTCAAGGCGCAGGCGCAGGCGCTGACGCCCGAGCAGGCCGCCGCCGCCGGCGTGGCGGTGGACACCACGATCCACATGGAGAACATGTCCAGCGCCGACAGCACCCCCGGCGGCGCCGCCAACAACGACACCGCCGGCACACCGCCCCCGCCCGCCGCGGCACCGGCCGCCGCCCCCGCGCCCACCGCTCCGCCCACGCGGCCGTAGCTGGAAAGCGGCAGGACGGCAGCACAGGAGCCCCTCTCCGGGTCAGCCGGGGAGGGGCTTCGCCGTCTGGAGGAACGGCGGCCGGTCTTCGCCGGGACGGCGGAAGTGCGGCGACGCGTGAGGGATGCGCGCCCGGAGGGCCGGGAACGCGGCGGCCCGCCCGCACGGCCATCTCGGTCGAGACGAAGCCGGGGCGGGCCGCCGTGGGCCCGGCGCGGTTGGGCACAGTGGTATCGTGCCCTACCGCGCGCGCAGCCCGTTTTGGCGCCTGGGCGCCAAACACGCCCGAACCGCGGTTCAACGACACTTCGGAGGTGCGCGGCGGCCTGTCCGGCGGGGCTGAAAGAAAGTGAGCTAAATCCGTCCCCGAACACTCGTTCGGTTCTTGCACTATCCGTCACAAGCGCTAGAATGTCGCGCTCCGGGGCGCCCGCGTTTGCCCCGGCCATCAACCGACCCAAGGAGATGCGCGTGAAGAGCATCGTTTGCGTGAAGCGCGTCCCCGACACCGAGGCGCGCATCCGCATCGCCGGCGACGGGAGCACCATCGACCCGGCGGGCGTGAAGTTCGTGCTGAACCCGTACGACGAGTTCGCGGTGGAGGCGGCGCTGAAGCACAAGGAGGCCGCGGGACAGGGCGACGTGACGGTGATCAGCGTGGGCGACGCCACCAGCGCCGAGACGCTGCGCACCGCGCTGGCCATGGGCGCCGACGCCGCCGTGCTGGTGAAGGCCGACCGCAGCGCCGAGGGCCTCGCCGCCGCCAAGGCGCTGGCCGCCGAGATCAAGGGCCGCGAGTACGACCTGCTGCTGTTCGGGATGAAGGCGATCGACGACGACCTCCAGGCGGTGGGCCCGATGACGGCCGAGTTGCTGGGGATCCCCGTGGCCACCGCGGTCACCGAGTTCTCGGTGGAGGGCGGAAAGGTCACCGCGCACCGCGAGATCGAGGGCGGCGCCGAGGTGGTGGAGCTGCGCATGCCGTGCGCGCTGAGCATCACCAAGGGCGCCTACGAGCCGCGCTACGCGAGCCTGAAGGGGATCATGGCGGCGAAGAAGAAGCCGCTGGAGGAGAAGCCCGCGACCGTGGACGCGCAGGCGTCGTCGGGCGCGCTGAGCTACCCGCCCGAGCGCCAGGCCGGCCGCATCGTGGGCGAGGGCCCCGACGCCGTGCCCGAGCTGCTGCGGCTGCTGCGCCAGGAAGCCAAGGTTCTCTAGGGGACAGGGAAGAGGGGACGGGGGAGAGCCGGCCAGACGCCGCCGGTGATCCCGCTGTCCCCTGTTCCCCATCCCCCGTTCCCTTTTGACGTTCGATCCTCAAGACGAGGTCCATCCATATGCCAGGGATTTTCGCGTTCGCGGAGGCGCGCGACGGCGAGCTGCGCAAGTCGGCGCACGAGGTGGTGACCGCCGCGCGCAAGCTGGCCGACGCCACGGGCACCGAGGTGCACGCGGTGGTGCTGGGGGCCAGCGGCCTGCAGGGCGCCGCGGGCGAGCTGGGCCAGTTCGGCGCCGACAAGGTGTTCGTGGGCGAGTCGGCCGCGTTCGAGCGGTACTCGCCCGAGGGCTACACCACGGTGCTGGCGAACTTCATCAAGGAGCACGGCTGCGACGCGGCGGTGTTCCCCGCGACCGCCATGGGCAAGGACCTGGCGCCGCGCGTGGCCGCCCGCCTGGGCGTGGACTACCTGAGCGACGCCACCGCGCTGGAGGCCGACGGCGGCGGCATCTCGGTGACCCGCCCGCGCTACGCGGGGAAGGTGTTCGCGAAGAGCACCGTCTCGCAGAAGCCGGCCGTGGTCTCCATCCGCCCCAACGTCTTCCAGCCGGTGGACAACGCGAAGGCCGGCGAGGTGCAGTCGCTCGCGATCGATCTCGGCACCGCCGACTTCGGCGCGGTGGTGAAGGAGATCAAGGCCGCCGCGGGGGAGAAGCTGGACGTGTCGGAGGCGCCGATCGTGATCAGCGGCGGGCGCGGGCTGCAGAGCCCCGACAACTTCAAGCTGCTCGAGGAGCTGGCGGCGGCGTTCGGCGGCAAGGCGGCGGTGGGCGCGAGCCGCGCGGTGGTGGACGCCGGGTGGCGCCCGCACGGCGACCAGGTGGGGCAGACGGGGAAGACGGTGGCGCCCACGCTGTACATCGCCGTCGGCATCAGCGGCGCGATCCAGCACCTGGCCGGGATGCGCACCAGCCGCTTCATCGTGGCCATCAACAAGGACCCCGAGGCGCCGATCTTCAAGGTCGCCGACTACGGCATCGTGGGCGACCTCTTCCAGATCCTCCCGCGGATGACGGAAGAGGTGAAGAAGATGATGGGCTGAGGCGACGCCTCGGTCGGTCGATCGAGATCAGGGATGAGGGACGACGAAGGGCGCCGGCGCGAGAGCCGGCGCCCTTCGTCGTGCAAGGGGCGGGTGGTCGGCGACCCCGGCCACGCCAGGACTTCGGCTGTCGAAACCGCGCGCAGGCCGCGCCGACCGCCCCTCTCCCAGGTTGTTTTGGGGGAGGGGCAGCGCGGGCGAAGCCTCGCGCGGGGTGGGGGCCCGCGGGCCCGCCGGAGCGCTCCCGATCTCTTCGACACTACGCACCGTCAGAGGCGTACCGGCCTGCAACCATAGTTGCATGCAACCGTAGTTGCAGCCAGCGCCCCGTGTCTCTGTACCCGCCCCGCCTCGCGCAAATCCCGCCGCCTGCCTATCTTCCGCGTCGAATCCCGCGCACCGCACTCCAGCAGAACCGACGCGATTGTCGACTCATCCCGCTCGCCGCCCGACGTGGATCGCGCCGCTGGCGCTGCTGCTGGCCGCCATCTCGCTGGGGGCGAACGGCGTGCTGCTGTACAAGCTGCGCCACCCCGAGCGGATGCTGGCGCCGGCGCTGGAGCGCGTATCCATGCAGCTCCAGCAGTCGAACGCGTCCATCAAGTACACGGTGCGCATCCCCGCGGGCACGCCGGTGGGGTTCGACGTGCCGATCGACCAGAGCTACACCATCAAGCTGCGCACCTCGCTGCCGATCAACACCACCGTGCGGGTGCCGGTGAGCACGCCGTTCGGAAACCGCTCGGTCACCATCCCCGTAAACACCACCATCCCCATCCGGCAGGACGTGCCCGTGCGGCTGGTCGACACCTTTCACCTGCGCACCCGCACCCAGACGGAATACGTGATCCCGCTCGAGATCAAGCTGAAGGACCTTCCGATGGACGCCCTTCGCCAGTCGCTGCAGCCATGACGCGCCGCTTCCCGGCGCCCGCGGCCGCCGCGCTCGCCTGCCTCGCCGCGCTCGCCGCCTGCCGCGGCGACGACCCCGGGGCCCCGCGCCGGGTCGCCGGCGACAGCGCCGCCGTGTCGCCCGCGCCGCCGCCGGCGTGGCGCGCCAACCCCGCCGCGGGCCCCACGCTGGGCGGCACCGCCGATTCCGTGGTGATCGAGACGGGGCCGCACAGCATCGCCTGGCCCACCGGCGAGCACGAGCTGGCGCCGCCGTACACCATCCGCGCGACCTTCGACAAGAAGCGCGGGCGGCTGCACGAGGGGTACGGCGTGATCTTCGGCGGGAGCGGGCTGGAGGGGCCCGAGCAGGGGCAGGTGTACAGCTACTTCCTGGTGCGCGGCGACGGCAGCTTCCTGGTGAAGCGCAGGCAGGGCGGCGAGACGCCGGTGGTGCGCGACTGGACGCAGCACCCCGCCATCCGCCGCGACGTGGACGAGACCGGCGGCCCCAACCGGCTCGAGGTGGCGGTGAGCGACACGGTCGCCGTCTTCCGCGTGAACGGCACCGAGGTGGCGCGCGTGCCCAGCGCCGAGCTTTCCGTCCGCGGCCTCGCGGGCGTCCGCACCGCGCACGAGTGCCTGCTGGTGGTGCGCGGCTTCGGCGCGGAGCCCGGGGCGGCCGACGGAGGGGAGCGGTGACGGGAGCCCCGCCGCGCATCCTGGTGGCCGACGACGACCCGGCCATCCGCAACGCGCTGGCGATCATCCTCGCCGCCTACGACGTGCGCCAGGCCGGCGACGGCGCCGAGGCGCTCCGCGCGTTCGAGGCCGGGGGCGCCGACCTGGTCCTCTCCGACCTGCAGATGCCGGCGATGGGCGGGCTGGAGCTGCTACGCCGGGTGAAGGCGGCCGACCCCACGGCCGCCTTCATCATCCTGACCGGCGCGGGGACGGTGGAGAACGCCGTGCAGGCGCTGCGGCTGCAGGCCGACGACTACCTGGTGAAGCCCTTCAACGTGGACGAGGTGCTGCTGGCGTGCGAGCGCGCGCTGGAGCACCGCCGCCTGGTGCGCGAGAACCGCGGCTACCAGCAGCACCTGGAGGCGCGCGTGGCCGAGCAGGCGCGCCAGATCGAGGGGCTGCTGGTGGACGCGCTGCGCTCCCTGGCCACCGCCATCGACACGCGCGACGACTACACCGGCGGGCACGTGGAGCGGGTCGCCCGCTACGCCGCCGCCACGGGCCGCGCGCTGGGGCTGCGCGGGCAGGAGCTGCGCGCGCTGTGGATCGGCGCGCTGCTGCACGACGTGGGGAAGATCGGGGTGAGCGACACCATCCTGAAGAAGCCCGGCGCGCTGACCGACGAGGAGTACGCCGAGATGAAGCGCCACCCCGAGATCGGCGCCAAGGTGATGGAGAGCAGCTCGTTCCTGCGTCCCGGGATCGGCGCGGTGCTGCACCACCAGGAGCACTGGGACGGCACGGGCTACCCCGCCGGCCTTCGCGGCGAGCAGATCTCGCTGCAGGGGCGGATCGTGGCGGTGGTCGACTGCTACGACGCCATCGTCACCTCGCGCCCCTACCGCGCCGCCGCGACCGACCAGGACGCGCTCGCCGAGATCCGCGCCTGCGTCGGCACCCAGTTTGACCCCGCCGTGGTGGACGCCTTCCTCCAGGCCGCCCACGCCGGCTTCCCCGCCGACCCCGACACCCCCGTGCTGCCCGAGCGGGGGGAGACGGGTTGAAGGACCCGGTGAAGACGGTAGATTTCACCAGGGTTACGTTCTGCGACCATAACACATCATCGAGCCATGGCGATTCCTCCGATCAACGGCGTTACGGATGAGATCCTCGAGAGCTCCGGGGGACGCCGGCCTGTCGACACCGAAGCGTTCATGGAGCGTGTCCGGAGCCGTCGCGAGCGGATGAACGTGCAGGAGCTCACCCCGGAGATGGTGAGGCAGGCGCGGGAGGAAGGCCGCGCGTGAGCGCATGAGCATTTCCGAATTCCGCACCGTCACCCTTATTCAGGCGTGTAATGGGTGTAGGTTTGGATCGTCACATCGTGCAATGGAGGTGAGATGGCGACGGTCGTGATCGAGGGCCTGCCGGACGATCTGCTGGAGGATCTGCGCGAGAGCG
>DASQLJ010000257.1:0-4409 GCA_035630095.1 Longimicrobium sp. | reverse complement strand
CGCGGCGGCGGCGGTGGTGGTGGCCGCGGCGGCGACTACGGCGGCGGCGGTGGTGGCCGTGGCGGCGGTGGCTGGTAGCAGCCCGCCCTGACCGACGGACGCGAGAAAGCACGGGGACCGCTTCAGTGGAGCGGTCCCCGTGCTGCTCGTTTCAGGGCTGCACGTGCTGCGAGCTGCTTGCGGCTACGGCGTCAGACGTCGTAGCGGCGCAGGGCGCGCTTGCGGTCCTTGTGGCGGCGGCGCTCGGCGGCCTTCGCCTTGGCCTTGCGCGCCTCGCTCGGCTTCTCGTAGAAGCGCTTGCGGCGCATGTCCTTGAACATCCCCGAGCGGATCATCCGCCGCCGGAACTGCTTGAGGGCCCAGTCCAGCCGGTCGGTCTCGGCGAGCTCGATCTCAACCACGAGCGGTCCTTTCGGAACAGGAAAGCGAAACAGCCGGGAGGCCCGGCGCTTTTGCCGCGGCCTCTCGTAAATTCGACAAGAGACAGCGAATCTAGCACCATTTCGCGTTTTGCGGGAGTGCCCCGTAGCGGGAAAATCTATCCGCGCGGGTGCCGGTCAACGTGTGCTCTGCCATAACTTGTTGTGAATCGATGGTTTGAGGCAGATCGCTCCCGTCCCGGCCACTTCACGCTTTTCATCCGTCGATCAGGACAGCGCTCACTTCTCCGCCGCTCAGGTGGTCTCGGCGCGGGTGGCGCGCGCCGGTTGAGTATGGAGCGTGCAGTAGTCGCGCGCGACCAGGCCTGCGATCCCGGGCGGGACGGGCGGAGGCTGCCACCGGAGGGGGAGTGATGAGCCCAGGAACGGCGGGGATGGAGGATGAGGGGAGCGAAACGGGCTTTCGGCCGGGGAAGCGCCCCATGCTGGCGGGCGTCGAGGTGCGGCACGAGGACCTGGAGCGCCCGACGGGGCTGCACGCGGCCGGGGTGGTGGTGCGCGTGGCGTCGGTGGTGGTGTTCATCCTGGCGATCGGGCAGGCGGCGGCCTGGTTCGCCGACCGGCCCCCGGGCGGCGCCGGGCTGGGGCTGCTGGTGGGTGACACCATCCGGCTGATCGTGCTGTCGGCGCTGCTGTGGGCCGCCAGCCAGGTGATCGAGCTGGTGGTGAAGAGCCACTACGACATCCGCGCCGCACGGATCCTCCTGGCGCGCCAGACGTACATGCTGCGGCAGATGGGGCTGTCGACCGGCCATCTGCAGGACGAAGACGGCGGCCATGCGCGGCGCACCGACGACGACGCGGCGGCGGCCGGGTCGTGAACGCACGCGGCGGCCCGCGCACGTCGCCCGAACTCCGTCCCGGACCGGAATGACACCTCATTCGCCCGAACGCCCGGGGAAGACGCGCCGCGGCCGCTGGCTGGCGGCGCGGCTGGGCCTGCCCGTGCTGGTGGGGGTGGCGTTCGCCGCGCCCAGCGGCGCGGGGCAGGCCAACCCCTTCGCCGGCAAGCGGCTGTACGTGGACCCCGGCTCCCACGCCCGCGTCCAGGCCGACGCGTGGGCGCGCTCGCGCCCGCGCGACGCCGCGCTGATGCGCGTGATCGCCGAGCAGCCGCAGGCGATCTGGATCGGCGACTGGGTGCGCGACCCGCGCCGCGAGGTGGACGCGCGCGTGTCGCAGGCCGCCTCGGCCGGGGCGCTCCCGGTGTTCGTGGTCTACAACATCCCGTACCGCGACTGCGGGCTCTACTCGGCCGGCGGGGCGCGCGGGGGCGACGCGTACCGGCGCTGGATCATCTCCTTCTCGCAGGGGCTGCGGCGGCGCCCCGCGGTGGTGATCCTGGAGCCCGACGGCCTCCCCTCGCTCGACTGCCTCCCCGCGCGCTTCCAGGACGAGCGCTACGTGCTCCTGCGCGAGGCCGTGCAGACGCTCAGCGCCGGCGGCGCGTCGGTGTACATCGACGCGGGGAACGCCAACTGGCGGAACCCCTCGGTGATGACCGAGCGCCTGCGCAAGGCGGGGATCGAGCTGGCCACCGGGTTCAGCCTGAACGTGTCTAACTTCCACGGGCTGCAGGCGAACGTGGCCTACGGCGAGCGGCTGAGCCGGCTGGTGGGCGGCAAGCACTTCGTGATCGACACCAGCCGCAACGGGCGCGGCGCGGCGGTGGAGCGCGAGTGGTGCAACGCGCCCAACCAGGCGCTGGGCCGCGCCCCCACCACGCGCACCGGGCACCCGCTGATCGACGCGTTCCTCTGGGTGAAGACGCCCGGCCAGAGCGACGGCACCTGCAACGGCGGCCCCCGCGCCGGCGCCTGGTGGGCCGAGTACGCGCTGGAGCTGAGCCGCGCCGCGCAGGCGCTGGGGAGCCTCTCGCCGCGGTAGACGGCGCGTACGACTGCTCCGGGCGCTGTCGCGTGCTCACCTTCTGACGGCGCCCCTTCGGAACTCCTCCGCCGTCTCACCTCGATATCGCGGATCTTCCGCCGCCCTCCCTTCGTGCCGTCGCGGTGGCAGTATGACGATTTTCGTTGCCCTGCAACATGCTGGCGTTTATCCTGGCATTCTGCCTGTCGGATCCGTCCCCGCCAACCGGAGGGCCGCGTGCGAATCGGGATCATCGACCTGCTCGGCAAGGAACCACCCACCAACGGCTATTCGCGGCTGATGCGCGCGAACAACACCAGCATCATGCCGCAGGTGGTGGGGGTGTGGTGCGAGGAGGAGGGGCACCAGGTCCACATCGCCTACTACTCGGGGTCGGAGCTGCTGGCGGGCGGGCTGCCGGAGGAGCTCGACCTGGTGTTCATCAACGCCTTCTCGCAGGCGGCGCTGCTGGGGTACGCGTTCAGCGCCATGTACCGCGCCCGCGGCGTGCCCACGGTGATCGGCGGGCCGCACGCGCGCTCGTACCCGGAAGACGCGCGGAAGTACTTCGACTACGTGGTGGGCTTCTGCGACCGCGACCTGGTGTGCGACATCCTGCGCGACTGCGCGCCGCACCGGCCGCTGGGGCTGTACCTCTCCGCCGCGCAGCAGCCGGCAAGCCTGCCCGGCCTGCGCCAGCGCTGGAAGTTCCTGCAGCCGGCGATGGACCGTGCCAGGGTGCTCAAGCTGGTGCCGCTGCTGGGGAGCCTGGGGTGCCCGTACAAGTGCAGCTTCTGCATCGATTCCACCGTGCCCTACCAGCCGCTGGGGTTCGACGGGCTCAAGGACGACCTGCGCTTCTACCAGGAGATGAAGCTGCCGCGCGCCGTGGCCGTGTGGCACGACCCCAACTTCGGGATCCGCTTCGACGAGTACCTCGACGCGATCGAGGACGTGGTGCCGCCCGGCGCCATCACCTTCGTGGCCGAGACGTCGCTCTCGCTGCTCAAGGAGGACAACCTCAAGCGCCTCAAGCGCAACGGCTTCAAGGCGATCGCCCCGGGGATCGAGTCGTGGTTCGACATCGGCGACAAGTCGCGGATGCGCTCCACGCGGGGGATGGAGAAGGTGACCGCCGTGGCCGAGCAGGCCAATCTGGTGAACGAGTACGTGCCCTACACGCAGTGCAACCTGATCTTCGGGCTGGACGCGGACGAGGGGGCGGAGCCGTTCGAGCTCACCAAGCGCTTCATCGACATGGCGCCGGGGGTGTACCCGCACTTCGCGCTGCTCTCGGCGTTCGGCCGCAACGCCACGCTCAACCTCGACTACCAGCGCGCCGACCGGGTCCTTCCCGTGCCCTTCCACTTCCTGGACCTGGTGCAGGCGATGAACGTGCGGCCGAAGAACTACACCTGGCCGCAGTTCTACGACCACGTGATCGACACCTTCGACTACTCGTTCTCGCCGCGGGCGCTGGCGCGGCGGCTGAAGACGAACCGCCGCTCGTACATCTGCTGGGAGCAGCTCTTCCGCGGCGTCTCGTCGGAGCGGCGCAACCGGATGGCGTACCACATCAAGATGCGCCGGTGGATGGACGACCCCGGCTTCCGCTCGTTCTTCGAGGGCGAGTCGCGCGAGGTCCCCGCCGTGCTCACCGACCAGATCCGCCAGCACCTCGGCCCGCTCTGGGAGTGGCTGCCGAAGAGCGCGCTGCAGCACGATCCCAACGCCTACCTCAACTCCGGGATGATGGCGCAGCTTCCCGTGATTCCCATCACCGCGGCGCCGACGGCGGCACCCGCAGCCGCGGTGTAGACGGCGCCCGCGTCCATGTCGGGCGGAACGACGAAAGAGCGGGGGATGGCGATGGCGCCATCCCCCGCTCCCGTTCGTATCTACAGCTTTCGCCGGCCTTTCGACGCCGATGTGAAAGTCATACGGATCGATACGGATCGCGACAAGTCGGTGCCGGACCGCAACGAAAGAGCCGGATGCGGGCGTGTCCCTCCGCTGCGCTCCGGGCCGGGCTTCGCGCGCCGTAGGCAACGATACCGCCGTTGCCAACGGCGCCGAGCCGCCGGCGCGCCATGGCCTCGC
>DASQLJ010000256.1:0-8869 GCA_035630095.1 Longimicrobium sp. | reverse complement strand
GCGAGGGGAGCGGGGCCGCGGTGCTACACGGTCCGGAGACCGGGCGAACTCAGCACATGCCGCCCGTCTGCGCTTCGTTCGAGCACAGGCTGGCACAGTTTGTCGAAGTAGCGCGCTCGCCGACCTGGTACTCCCACGTCTTCGCCTTCGTCGTGCCTCGAGTCCTGCGTGCCACTCCTTCCTCCTGTCTCGGAACGGCCCTCCGCAATCGCAGACGGTGGGGGATTTCCGCGTAAACGCCAACCACGAGTCCCCCTATGCCGCAGCTGTCCCTGTTCGATTGCGAGAAGCGGTGGAGGGGGAGAAGAGAACGATGGGTCACCCCATCGGACTGCTTCCAGCCGACCGGGTACGCCGTCGACGGACTCGCCGAAGCACGGGCCCGAACGTTCATCGAGCGGGAACACGCGAGGGAGTCGAGCTCGTCGAGCACGCGCGCGGGCGACTTCGACCGGAACCCCGTTGGCGCCACCAGCTTTCCAAAACCCCACCGCATGTGGGGTATCGCCCAGAGTGTGGACCCAATGCGAATTGGTATCAGACGCCGCGGAGCCTACTCGACGACCTCCAGCAGCGCGCCGGTCTCCGCGCCGCGGCGGGCGTTCACCACGCCGTGCCCACCCTGGGCCTGCATGCGCAGCCACGCCCCCCCGAAGTGGTCGCCGAAGGCGAAGAGGCCCCACACCAGCTCGTGCCGGGCCGCCCCGGTCTCGCCGCTCTGGAAGACGTAGGGGACGGTCTCCAGGTACTCCTGCACCACCCAGTCCTCCTCCCAGAGCGCCCGCCGGATCGCCTCTTTCCACTCGGCGTCCGAACGGAGACGCCCGATCTCCACGAAGGTCCCGCCCACGGACGACGCCTTCTTGAGCACGAACGCTTCCCTGCCCTCCAGCAGCGCTTCGGGGAGCCGGACGGCGCGCCCGCGACGGGTGGTGCGGCCGGGGAGCAGCCGGCGCGTCCAGGGGAGGTGCCGCTCGATCAGTGAGCGTTCCGCGGCCGTGAACTCGTCGGAGCCGGCGTGCTCCGAGAGGAGGACCAGGTTGCGCTTGTCGCGAAGGACGTGGCTGATGGGGCCGCTGAACAGGTTGACGCCCCCCATCTTGAACGCCCGGAAGACCGGGCGGATGTCGCCCTCGCCGTTGTCCTGCTCCACGACCGCATGGACCGGGTGCCCGCCCAGCGACACGGCGCCTCCCCGCTCCTGGACGAGCTCGTCGAGCGCGCAGAGGAGGACCCTGCCCCGCGGCGCGCCCGCGCGCTCGTCGAGCACGCGGCAAAGCTCGCGCGTGTAGATCTCCGCCGAGTGCATGGCAATGCGGCCGGGGGCGTGCGGGCGGACCGCCACGGCCACGTTGAAGTCGCCGCCCCGCCACACACCCAGGTCGGCGGTGTCCTCCACCAGGTGGCGGAAGAACGCCCTCAGCAGCCCCGACCCACGGGCCCGCCGGCCCCCCTCGCGCAGGAAGCGCGCGGTGGGCGCCGCCTCGAGGTAGAGTTCCGCGATGGCGTCGTTCTGCATCCCCCCCAGGCAGGCGCCGGCATTGTACTCGATGCACTGGAGCCCGTCGCGCGTCTCGATGTAGTCGGCCCGCGAGGGCGCGCTGCGGACGCCGTTGGGCTCCTCCAGGATCAGGGCGAGCATGTCCTCGCTCAGCTCCAGCACGAGCGACGGCGCGCCGTCCATCGTCCCCTTCGTCCCGTAGAACTCCACGAGCCGCTTCGGATCGTTCTCCAGGAAGCGCTCGAGCACGTCCTTGACCAGCCGGTCCATCCCCAGCGCCACCGCCTCCATCTCCCGCCGCTGCTCGGCGCCGACGAACAGGGGCCACGGCTGGATGGGGAAGTACTGCATCGAGGGATCGGCGTAGATGGAGGCGAAGCTGGCCCGGTCCAGGCACGCCGGGTTGCGCTCCACGAACTCCAGGAACTCGCGGTTCACCTCCGACCACCTCGCGTGGACCGGCTTCGCATCGGCCAGCAGCATCTCGGCTCCCTGGAAGGCTGGATAAAAGCGGCGCAGCGGACCACCTCCGTCCACACCGCGCGCGGTGTCGCATCGGCGCCGCGGGGCCTCGCCCGACGCCCCTCCACGGGGCCGACGCCGAGCCGCCGCCGCGCGCCCGTGACGGCTCGTTCCGTCGTTCCCCGTGCCCCGCTCGGCCGGTATCGCATGAGTCCCGGGCGGCGACGCGCCGGCGTCCGGACGCTCCGTGCGAAGCGGACCGGCCGCACCCGTCTGGCGTGGCGCGTGCCGCTTCCCGGTCACCGGGCTGGGCCGCGCTACTCCACGATCTCCAGCATCGTACTGATCTCCGCGCCCCGGCAGCCGTTCACCACGCCCCCGTTTCCGGCAGGCTGCATGCGCAGGAAGACGCCCCCGAAGTGCTCGCCGAAGGCGAAGAGCGCCCACACCACCTCGTGCCGCACCGCCCCGCCCTGGCGCCCCTGGAACACGTACGAGACCGGCTCCAGGTACTCCTGGACCACCCAGTCCTCCTCGCCCACCGCCCGGCGGACCGCCTCGTTCCACCCGTCGGCGGTGTGGAACCTCCCGACCTCGACGAACTGGCCTCCCAGCGAAGCGCCCTTCTTCAGGACGAGCTCTTCCCTGCGCCCCGGCAGGTCCTCGGGAATCCGGAGGGGGCTCCCGCGGAAGGCGGTGCGGGCCGGGAGCACCCTGCGCGTCCAGGGAAGGTGCCGCTCCAGGAAGGCGCGCTCCGCGGCCGTGAGAAGGTCGGAACCGGCGTTCTGGGAGAGAAGCGCCAGGTTCCGCTTGTCGCCCAGCAGCGCGCCGACCGGCCCGCCGAACAGGTTGGCGCGCCCCAGCTTGAAGGCGCGGAAGAGGCGGCTGACGTCGCCGCCTCCGTCGTGCCGGTCGACCACCGCGTGCACGGGGCGGCCCCGCACGGCCAGGCCGCCCCCGTCGGGCGCGATGTCGTCGACGGCGCAGAGCAGGACCCTCCCCGCCGCGGCGGGCCCGTGCGCCTCCAGCGCCGCGCACAGCTCCCGCGTCCAGGCCTCCTCAACGTGCCGGGCGATCCAGGAGGGCTCGTGCGGGCGGATCGGCATGGCGACGTTGAAGTCGCCCCCGTTCCACGCCCCCAGGCGCACCGTGTCGTCCACCAGGTGGCGGAAGTACGCGCCGAGCACCGGCTGCGGGCGGGCGCGCCGGCCCCCCTCGCGCAGGAAGCGCGCGGTGGGGGCCGACTTGAGGTAGAGCTCGCCCAGCGCGCCGCTCTGCAGCCCTCCCAGGCAGCGCCCGGTGTTGAACTCCACGCAGTGGAGCCCGTCGCGCGTCTCCACGTAGTCCGCCCGCGAGGGCGCCGACTGGACCCCGTCGGGCTCCTCCAGGAAGATCTCGACAAGCGCCTCGCTCAGCCCCGGAGTGCGGAAGAAATCCACCACCCGGGCGGGATCGTTGTCCAGGAATAGCTCGATCGCGAGCTTCATCAGCCGGTCCATCCCCAGCGCGACCGCCGCCAGCTCGCGCCGCTGCCCGGCGCCCACGAACAGCGGCCACGGCTGGATCGAGTCCATGGCCAGCGTGGGCTCCTGGGCCAGCGGCGCGTAGCTCTCCCGCCGCAGGCACTCCGGGTTGCGCGCCACGAAGTCCAGGAACTCGCCGTTGGCCTCGGACCACCTCGCGTGGGCCGGCCGGGCTTCGGCCAGGAGCATCTCGGTTCCCTGCGGCTGGGGGAGGCGGGCGGCCGGCGTCAGTACAGCACCCGCGACGCGGCCGACAGGCGTGACTCGCGGCTCTTACGGAGGTCGCGCACCACGTTGATGCGCCGCAGCCACCGGTCGGTGCCGTCGAAGCGGGCCGTGAAGGCCTTGCGCCCGTGCACCGCCTGGAAGTTGTCGATGAAGCAGAAGTCGCCCGGCTCCAGCACGCGCTCCTCGATCGCCAGGTCCATCTGCCGGGTGAACTCGTCCAGGGCGGCCTGCGCGGCGGGGTTCTCCACCGGGTCCATGAAGTACGGGTCCAGGCGGATGTAGGGCGCCCTGGGGTCGCCGAAGATGACCGGGATCTTCTCGGGGTGGTTCCACATCCCCTCGATCTTGGCGTAGGCGCGCTCGCGCACCGCCGTCTCCTCGGCCGAGTGGGTGTCGTTGCCGTTGCCGCGGTTCTTCGGCAGGTGCGACTCGTCGGGGCGGATGGTGAAGTGCGGGCTGGCCAGCACCGCGAGCTCGTCGGGCGTCAGCGTCACCTTGGAGACCGGCGCGAAGGTGGTGGGAACCGCGTCGGGGTTGCGCAGGCACATCATCCCCAGGTAGTCGCCCCGGTACGGGTGGAAGGCGTCTTCCACGTGCCAGGTGAGGAGCTCCTCGCTCCCGCTCCCCAGCTGCTCGTGCTCGTGCCCCTTGATGGGGAGGATGTCGTGCACCACGCGGCCGTCCTGTTGCGTGCTCCAGCCGATCGGCTCGCCCAACTGCGACCCCAGCAGCACCAGGAGCATGTCCTCCTCCACGATGTCGTTCGCCGGGTGGTGCGTCTTCCAGTGGCCGGGGGTGGGCCCGATCTTCGGCTGATCGATGGGGAAGCCCGACACCACCAGGATGCCGTCCTCCGGCTCGTGCAGCCGGAAGCGGCTGAGCGCCTGCCGCACGCGGCGCGGGAGGTCGGCGGCGTTCACGCCGGCCTCGTCAAGGAACTCCTCCGTCTCGGCCGAGCCGTAGCGCGCGGCCATCTCCCGCAGGAGCGCCTTGGTCTGCGCGATCTCGGTCGTATCCAGTACGATCTTCATCTTCCTGTCTCCGTCGTAGGGGTCCTGGAGCCGTGCGTCCCGTGGCATTCGCGGGACTGCGGCGGGCCAGAATCGGGTCCACGAAACACGTCGCACGCTGCCCTGCCCTGTCCTCGCTGCGCGTTCCCCGCGCGGCGCGACACACCCCGCCGGCCGCGGGTCCATCCTCCACCCCGGAGCCCCCGGGGACCGGCGCCGCCCTGCCGGGCCCGGCGCGGCGTCCCGCGCGCTCCGCCGACTCCAGCGAGACGCCGCGCTACTCCACGCGGAGCGCCGAGCTCGGCTCGATCCTGGCCGCGCGGCGCGCCGGGAGCCAGCTGGCAAGCAGCCCCACGCCGGCCAGGAGGAGCGCGGCCGCGGCGAAGGTGGCGGGATCGGTGGGGCGGACCTGGAAGAGCATGGAGGCCATCAGGCGCGAGAGCATCCATGCCGCGGCCGCCCCCAACGCGATCCCCGCCAGCGTGGGCACCGCCGCGCGCCGCACCACCATCCCCACCACGTCGCGCGCCCGCGCCCCCAGCGCCATCCGGATCCCGATCTCGCCGGTGCGGCGGGTGACCGAGTACGCCACCACGCCGTACAGGCCCAGCGCCGCCAGGAGCACCGCCAAGCCGCCGAAGAGCCCTAGGACGAGGGTGAAGAAGCGCGGCTGCGCCACCGTCTCGGCCATCGCGCTGCGCAGCGGGCGGATCGCGGCGATCGGCTGGAGCGGGTCTGCGGCGCGGATGGCGCCCCGCACCGCCGAGGCAGCGGCGCCGGGATCGCCCGAGGTGCGCACGAAGAGCTGCGTGGAGGCGCGCGGCGCCATGCCGAAGGGGAGGTAGACGGCCGGGTCGGCGGAGGCCGCGAGCCCGTCGTTGCGCACGTCGCCGACCACGCCGGCCACGGTGATCGGGGTGGCGCGGACCCGCACCGTCTGCCCCACCGGGTCGGCGCCCGGCCAGTAGCGCCGCGCCGCCGCCTGGTTGACCACCACCACCAGCGGCGCGCCCCGCACGTCGTCGCGCGCGGTGAACACCCGCCCCCGGACCAGGGGGATCCCCAGCGCGTCGAAGTAGCCGGGGCTCACCACGAACACCCCCGACTTCGGCTTCAGCACCGCGGCCTCGCCCGAGCGGCCGGGGATGGTGAACTCCATCGGCTCGCCGCCACCACGCAGCGGCTGCGTCTTGGCCGCGCCCACGGCCGCCACGCCGGGGATCTCACCCACCCGCCGCAGCACCTCGTCGCGGTAGGCGGCCATCTTGGCCGGGGTGTCGTAGCGGATGGGGATGCTGAAGGTGGCCGCCAGCACCTTCTCGGGGCGGAACCCCGGATCCACGGTCACCAGCCGCCAGAAGGAGTTGATCAGGAGACCGGCGCCCACCAGCAGCACCATGGCGACCGCAGACTGCCCCAGCACCAGCGCGTCGCGGATGTGCCCGCCGCGACGCGCGGTGCCGCCGCGCCCGCCGTCGCGGAGCGTCTCGGCGGTGACGCCGCGCGCCGCGCGCACCGCGGGGACCAGCCCGAAGAGCACCACCGTCAGCAGGGAAAGGAGGAGGGCGAAGGCGGCCACGCGGGCGTCGAGCCCGACTTCGCCGGCACGGGGAATGGTGCCGGCGCTCACGGCCAAGAGCGCGGGCACGCCCAGCCGGGCCAGCACCAGCCCCACCCCGCCGCCGGCGAGCGCCAGCACCACGCTCTCGGTGAGCATCTGCCTCACCAGCCGCCCCCGCCCGGCGCCCAGCGCGGTGCGCACGGCGAGCTCGCGCTCGCGCGCCGAGGCGCGGGCCAGGAGGAGGTTGGCCAGGTTGGCGCACGCCACCAGCAGCACCATCATGACGGTGCCCAGCAGCACCAGGAGCGCCGGCCGCACCGGGCCCACCACCGAGTTGCGCAGCGTCTCCAGCCGCGCGCGGCTCCACCCCTCGTTGCTCCCGGGATGCTCGGTGGCCAGCCGCGAGAGCACGGCATTGGCCGAGCCCGCAGCGGCCTCGGGCGTGGTTCCCGGGGCCAGGCGCCCCACCACGTCCAGCCAGCGGAGCCCGCGCTCGCGGGGGATGTCGTCCTCGCCGATCAACGACACGGGGACCCACGCCTGGACCTCGCGCGCCGGGAAGGCGAAGCGGGGCGGCATCACCCCCACCACCGTGAACGGCTTCGCGTCGAGGGTCACGCTGCGCCCCACCACGCCGGGGTCGGCGTTGAAGCGGGCGCGCCAGAAGGCGTCGCTCAGCACCACCGAGCGGTCGGCGCCGGGAACGTTCTCCTCGGGGCGCAGGGTGCGGCCGCGCGCCGCGGAGACGCCCAGGACGGAGAAGAACTCGGGAGACACGAACACCCCCGCCACGATCTCCGGCTCGCCGCCGCTGGTGAGGCTGAGCCCCGCGTCGCCGGCGTCGTAGAGGTAGCTGGCCAGCGACTGGAAGCCGCGCGCCCCCGCCTTCAGGTCGTCGAAGTCCTGGGGCGAGAAGACGCCGCCGTCGGGCGCCTCCTCGGGGTGCACGTGGTGCAGCCGCACCAGCGCGCCGGGGTCGCGGTAGGGGAGCGGCCGCAGGAGGACGCCGTTGACCACGCTGAAGATGGCCGTGTTGAGCCCGATCCCCAGCCCCAGCGTGAGCACCGCCACCAGGGTGAACCCGGGAGAGCGGCGGAGCGCGCGCGCCGCGTATCGAACGTCCTGAAGAAAGGTTTCCATTCTCCTGTCCCCCATGGTGGGTCCCCGGCCCCGGCATCCCGCCGGGGTCCTTTGCATCCCCCTCGTCCTGGAGCGTCCGGGACGACGTCCGCACGTCCGCCGCATGACATCGATCGGATACTCCGCCGTCCACTCACCCTCACGCACTCACGAATTCCTCGACCCCGCTCGTTCGTGCGAGCATTCGACGCGGGCGCGGCGAGGCGTGGCCGGCCTCAGCCTCGGCCTCAGGATGACACCGCTTGGGTTGCACGGTTGATCCTTGGAACTGGTAGCACTTCCGCACTTCCGCACTTCCGCACCCGGCTACGCCGCGGCCTCGGCGAAGTCGGGCAGCGCCACGGGCATCGAGATCGGGCGGACCGGCGGGACGATCAGGCTCATCCAGCGCTCGCCCTCGTGAAAGATGAGTCCGCGCGTCGCCAGCCCGGCGATCTCGGCGTCGACGTCGACGTCGTCCAGCTCCTTCGCCAGGTTGGCGGGCTTCTTCGCCGTGGCGAGCCCGTCGAGCACCCGCCGGGCGTCGTCGCTGATCGGGTATTCGGCGGCCGCGCCCGAGCGCGAGTCGAAGACGTACGCCGTTCCGCCGCGCTCGGTGAGCCGCAGCTCGGGCGTGGGGCCGCCCTTCCAGAGCGCCTTCCAGCGCTCCACCTTCTCGCGGAGCTGGAGCACCATCCGCGCGGCGTTCATGGCGTAGGGCGCGGCGTAGTTGTGGTCGGAGAAGTAGTAGGCGAGGTTCGCCAGCGCCCCGGGAGGGTACGGGTAGGTGAGCTCGTACCAGTCGAGCGGGTGCAGGTCGAGCCCGTACTCCGCGGCCTCGGTGTAGTAGGGGCTGAAGCGGTCGAAGCGCACCGGGAAGACGCCCGCCGGCGGGTACAGGTGCGTGAGGAGGTGGAGGTCGCGGAGGTACTTCTCGTAGACCTCGATCCCCTCGCCGGGAAAGCCGATCAGCAGGTTCCACGCAGGGGTGATCCCGTAGCGGACCGCGTTGACCAGGAACGACAGGTTCTGGAAGACCGACGTTCCCTTGCGCATCAGCTTGAGCGTGGAGGTGTTGAGCGCCTCGATCCCCGGCTGGATGCGCACCACGCGGGATTTGGCCAGCACCCGGAAGTCGTTCTCGTCCAGGTCGGCCTTGACCTCGTAGAACATCGACACGCTCCGCGGCGTGTCGAGGAAGGGGAGGACGTCGGCGAGGTAGCTCCTGGGCAGGATGTTGTCGACGCTCTGCAGCTCGCTGACGCGCCCGGCGTGCTGGAAGAGGTCGTTGAACACCTTGAAGGCGCTCTCCGCCCTCATGGAGCGGTAGTTGATGGTGGAGCCGTTGAGGCCGCAGAAGGTGCAGTGCGCCCGCTCGCCCCACCAGCAGCCGCGCGACGTCTCGAAGAGGAGGACGGGCCGCTCGCGGCCGGGGAAGGAGGCCTCGTACCGCTGCAGGAAGGGC
>DASQLJ010000255.1:0-4600 GCA_035630095.1 Longimicrobium sp. | reverse complement strand
CTGGTGCAGTACGAGATGGCGAAGAAGTGGAACGGCCAGATGCCGCAGGTGAGCGGCGGCGCCACCCCGCTGATCCAGATGCCGAGCGTGCCGCGGTAACGCTCTGGACTGACAGTGAGATGGCGATGTGAAGAAGCGGGGGAGGACGCGACGTCCTCTCCCGCTTCTGCATTGACGGTTTCGAGAATCAGGACCCGCGACTAGCGCATCGTTTCCCGTCTCAACGTCTATTCACTTTGCCCTTCGCTTCTTCCGAACATCCTCGAACTTCGCTGAACTGGATTGAACTACGTAAAATTTAATGAAACCTTTTCTGCGGATCCCCATCGTGCGGCGCCCCCGTCCCACTTGGGACGGAGGCGCCCCGGTTTTATGCATGAAAATGATAGATCATTCATTTCTATGAATCTACTATAACTATTTGTGAATGAAGGGGTTGCGGCCCTACGCGGGCGAGCGGTCCGGCCGTTGCCTTGAGGTGGACCGTCGGGCGGGGGGCTACCGTGGAGGAAGACGGGGCTCCCCGCCCGGCGTATACCCCTGGCAGGAGCCAACCTCATCATGATGGTCAACGACCTGATCCATACCTCTTCCGCGTGGAGCGACGCCGCGTCGGAAGCGCTGGTGCTGGACCGTTCGCGCACCGCCGACGCCGAGCGGATGAACCACCTGATCGCGTCGCGGCAGGCGCGGCACATCCACGACACGCTGGCCCAGCAGGTCGACGACCTGGTGCGCGTGCGCGCCCGCCGCGCCGACATCCCGGCCGACGAGCTGCGCGTTGGGCGGCAGGCGCTGCTGGGCGGCGCCGACCCGGCGGAGTACGGCCGCTGGGTGTTCTATCCCTGGTCGGCGCGGCTGGTGCACGTGCTGCCGCCAGCCGAGTTCGCCGAGCTGCGCCTGCACCGCAACCGCCACCAGGTGACCGCCCCCGAGCAGCTGCGCCTCGCCGGCTTCAACGTGGGCATCGTGGGGCTGACGACGGGGAACGCCGTGGCGCTCACGCTGGCGCTGGAGGGCGCGGCCGGGCACCTGAAGCTGGCGGACGACGGCCCCGCCGCGCTGGGCGACCTGAACCGCCTGCGCGGCGCCGTGCACGACCTGGGTGTCCCCCGCACCGTCCTCGCCGCCCGCCAGGTTGCCGAGGTCGATCCCTACGCACGGCTGACGCTGTTCCACGAAGGGCTGACGGAGGAGAACGCGGGCGACTTCCTGGGCGGCGACGTGCCGCTGCACGCCGTGGTGGACGCCTGCGGCGACCTGCGCGCGCGCGTGCTGCTGCGCCAGCGCGCCCGCGCCGCCGGCATCCCCGTGCTGGCCGCCGGCGGCGACCGCGGCGCGGTGGAGGTGGAGCGCTACGACTTGGAGCCGCGGCGTGCGCTCTTCCACGGCCGCGCGGGCGAGATCACCCCCGAGCGCGTGCGGCGGATGAGCGCCGGCGAGCGGCTGGCGGTGGAGCTCGCCGTGGCCGACGCCGAGCGCGCCTCGCCGCGCACGGCGGCGTCGCTGGTGGAGCTGCGCAGCACGGTGCTGGCGCTGCCGCGGATGGCGTCGGACGCGGCGCTGGGGGGCGCGGCGGTGGCGATGGCGGTGCGACGGCTGGCGCTGGGCCAGCCGCTGCCCAGCGGCCGCCGCCACCTGGACCCGCACGCCGTGCTGGAAGACCGCGGCGCCACCGTCACCCCCATCTCCGCCGCGCCGGGGTGGCAGCCGGGACGGGCGCTGGGCGGGGTGGACGGGCGCATCCCCGAGCTGGTGAGCTTCTGCGTGCGGCACGGGATCCTGGCGCCCTCGGCCGCGAACCGGCAGCCCTGGCGCTTCAGTTGGGACGGCGAGCGGCTGTGGGTGATGGAAGACCGCGCCCGCTCGGCCTCGCTGCTCGACCCGCACCACCGCGCGGCGCACGTGGCGCTGGGCGCGGCGGTGGAGAACATCGCCGTGGCGGCCGCGCACCGCGGCTACCGGGTGCGGATGGAGCCGTTCCCGCGGCCGCGCGAGCCGCAGGTGGCCGCCGCCCTCACCTTCGAGCGCGCCGACGCCGACCCGGCGGACGCGTCGCTCTTCCCGCACCTGGCCGAGCGCGTCACCAACCGCCGCACCGGCAAGCACGTCCCGCTGGGCGCCGACGCCATCACCGCGCTGGCCGACGCGGCACGGGTGCGCGGCGCCCGGCTGGACCTGGTGACGGACGAGCCGGAGATCGCCGAGCTGGCGAGCCTTTTGGGCGCGGGCGAGCGCATCCGCCAGCTCACTCGCGAGCTGCACCGCGAGATGATGGGCGAGCTGCGCTGGAGCGCCGAGGAGGCCGCGCGCGAGGGCCGCGGCGTGCCGGTGGACGCGCTGGAGCTGAACCCCGCGCAACGGGCGGCGCTGCGCGTGGCGCAGCGCCCCGACGTGGCCGCCACCCTCCGCGAGCTGGGCGGCGGACGCGTGCTGCAGGAGCGCGTGGAGAAGGCGGTGCTGCGCTCGTCGGCGGTGGGGCTGGTGACGGTGGGCGGCGGGGCGGCGGCCAACGCGCTGCGCGGCGGGCGGGCGGTGGAGCGCGTGTGGCTCCGCGCGACGGCGCTGGGCCTGGCGTTCGAGCCCGTCACCTCGCTGATCCACATGTTCGAGATGCTCGACGGCAGCGCCGCCACCATGTTCTCGTCGCGCGAGCGCGAGGAGCTGCGCGCGCTGCGTGCACGCTTCGACGCCGTGTACCAGGCGGCGCAGGGCGGCACGCGCCTGCTCCTGTTCCGCCTCGGCGTGGCCGGCGCACCCTCGGCCCGCGCGCCGCGGATGCCGCTGGAGGCGGTGCTGGCGTGGGGGAGGCCGGCGATGGCGGCATGAACGGCTGAACAGGTGCGTGAGTGCGCGAGTGCGCGAGTGCGTTCCGGCTTCGGAGCGCACTCTTCTGTCGTTCAGCCCCGCCCGCGCCAGCGCGTGATCGCCGCCCTCTCCGACGACCTGCGCGCGCTCGCGGCGACGCTCTGAACATCGCACGAACTCCGTTCCGTGTCGGGGCGGTTTGCGTGAGATTCCATGTGAGCGAGGCCGCCGTGGTGATAAGCTAAACCTGGAGGGAATCACTCAACCAGGAGGAGCTTATGGGAACCACGACGGCCTCGGAAAACGCAGCGGTTGGCGCGAAGCTGGTACTGGCGATGGGACTGGAACTGGGCGCCACGGAGTGGAAGATGGCGTTCAGCCCGGGATTGGGTCAACAACCTCGTCATCGGGTGGTCGCGGCGGGCGACCTGGAAGCGGTGAAGAAGGAGATCGAAGCGGCGAAGGCGCGGTTCGGGCTGCCGAGGGATGTGCGGGTGGTGAGCTGCTACGAGGCGGGGCGGGACGGGTTCTGGATCCACCGGGCGCTGGTGCATATGGGGATCGAGAATGAGGTGGTGGACTCGGCCTCGATCGAGGTGAGCCGTCAGTCGAGGCGAGCGAAGACGGACCGTCTGGATGCCGCGAAGCTGGTGAACCAGCTGCTGCGCTACACCTTCGGCGACCGGCGCGCGCTCAAGGTGGTGCGGGTGCCGACGGAGGAAGAGGAGGACCGTCGTCACCTGCACCGTGAGCTGAAGACGGTGAAGGGTGCCCGGACGGCGCTGACGAACCGGATCAAGGGGCTGCTGGCCACGGTGGGCGTACGCCTGACGGTGATCGAGGAGCTGCCGCGGGTGTTCGACCGGTTACGGCAGTGGGACGGGAGCGGGTTGCCGAAGTGGCTCAAGGCGCGGGTGTGGCGGGATTGGCAGGAGCGGGAGCAACTGCAGCAGCGGATCGCCGAGTTGGAGAAGCAGCGGAAGGAGTTGCTTCGCGACGCTGAGGACGAAGGGACGGAGTGCGCACGCAAGCTGATCCAGCTGCGCGGAATCGGGGTGAACGCAGCGTGGCTGTACGCGCTGGAGTTCTTCGCCTGGCGCGAGTTCAAAAACCGCAGGCAGATCGGCGGGCTGGCGGGGCTGACACCCACACCCTGGCAGAGCGGAGCGGACCGGCGGGAGCAGGGGATCTGCAAGGCCGGGAACCGGTGGATGCGGTCGCTGGCGATCGAGATCGCCTGGGGATGGCTGCGGTACCAGCCGGAGAGCGAGCTGAGCCGATGGTACCGGGAGCGCTACGGCAGCGGCAGCCCGCGGCTGCGGAAGATCGGGATCGTGGCGCTGGCGAGGAAGCTCCTGATCGAGCTGTGGAAGTACCTGCAAACGGGGACGCCGCCGGCGGGCGCCGTGCTGAAGAAGAGCGCGCAGCAGGCGGCATAGCCGAAGCGCTGTAGGAGGAAGTGAAGACAAGGCACCGCACGAGCGGGTGCGAGGGCCCGGAGCAATCCCGGGGCGGCATGGCTGTCCGAGCGTGAGATGGGGTCCCTCGCCCCGTGCTTCCCAGACTCGCCTCGCGGCGAATAGAGAATGAGGTGTCCGGCTTCGGGCCGGCACGGATAGAAGGTGGACCGCGGGGACGGAGTCCCCGGGCTGCCAGGGGAAGCGGCCCGCCGTACGGGCGGTGCTATGGAATTGCAGCGGGGCAGAAACTCGCTAAACTGCCCTCAAGGTGGGTTTTGCCCCACTCCAGGCCCTTGACACCGGCGCGTGCTCATAGAAGGGATTCGCGCCCG